>JAFDKD010000016.1 GCA_019307165.1 Deltaproteobacteria bacterium
TAAGTGACTAAAGTGATCTAAAGTGACTAGAGTGCCTAAAGTTAAGGATTTTTTGACAATCAATATGATGGATGAGCAAAGCTCCTCCACCACTTTAGCTCACTCTAGCTCACTTAGAACTCTAGCTCACTTCATGGCCCGCATTTCCGGAACGGCACAGCCGGAAAACTCTGACCTGGCCCAGAGGACCAGGTTTGCAGATGGAATCAAATACCTGCCTTCCGAAGCCTTGCGCGAAGGAAGGTCGAACAATGAATTTCGAATCATGAAATAGATGCCGAATGCAAATACCAGAAAAAAATGTTTATATTAAAAGATAAGAAAACAATTGCGTCTGTCTTCGAGGTCGGCCATTGAAAAAACACTACAAAGAAAGATTTGAAGCGCAACGGCGCCTGGCAAAAAACCTTTCCGGAACCATGGAGGCGAACGAAATACTGGAAAAGCTCCGTGAGGAGACGCGGGCACTTGTCCCCGAGGCCATGGAGGTCTGCGTACTTCTGTTGGATTCTGATGCGCACAAATACACCCGACCCCTTCAGTGCGCGCTGTTCGCCACCCCGGTCAATTGCCTCTCATGCAAGAAAAGCCGGGTTGCGGTTCAAAAAGCCCTGGCCCGGAACAAGGGCGTGGTGATATCCCGAAGCGAGCCGATCGTGCGACAGGACGGTTCCCTGGTGGAAACGGGCCCCGAGGCGGCTATGCCGATGTATGCCGGAGACGAGGTCGTGGGTGTGCTACATGTGGTCATCAAGCCGGGTTCCCGTTTTACCAGCAGGGATTTTTACTTCATGAAGGACCTCGCGGAAATGGCCGGCAATGTCATTTTAAACGCCAAACGTCACTGGGAGGTTACCCAGGAAAAAATCAGGATCAATCAGATGCTGGTCCATCTGTCGCCCTTCGTTCCCCGCTCCGTGAGACGCCTGGTGGAAGAAGATCCCGAAATGCTCAACAAGGAAAAGGAACTCCGGGAGGTAACCGTCCTGTTTCTGGATTTAGAGGGGTACACCCGCCTAAGCACCCGGCTTAGCGAGGTGGAGGTCAACGAAGTGATCGAGAAAATGTTTTCGAGCTTTGTCGATCCCATTCACAGATCGGGCGGGGATATCAACGAAACGGCCGGCGACGGTCTGATGATCATATTCAAGAACGAGGATGCCGAGGGAAACGCCGTCAGCGCGGTACGGGCGGCTTTTGACATCTATGATAGAAACCGCCGGTTCAGTCCCGAAATCAAGGGGGAATCGGCCCCCATCAACGTCAACATAGGCATCAATTCCGGTTCGGCGCTTCTGGGAATGACCCGGTTCGAGGGATCACTCGGCACGCGCATGACCTACACGGCGAGCGGCCCCGTGACCAATCTCGCGGCCAGGCTGGCGGATCATGCCGAAGGCGGGGACATCCTGGTGGGAGAAGAAACCAGGCGCCTGATCAAAGATATCTGGCCCGTTTATGAAAAGGGAAACGTCCTGTTGAAGGGCATGGAAGAGCCGGTGAATGTCTACTCTCTTCTCAACTAACAGCTGAAACGAATTGTGCAACTATAGACCCGCTCAAAGGCCCTCTCACTTCACCATGGTGACCCGCCTGACGCCCTTTATCTGCCTGAAGTTGGCGCCCTGACTCACGCAGCGCAGGGCGAGCGCCGGTTCCACCACCGTGGTCCCGGCAAGGGCATCCACGCCCCAGTCGAAGAGGACCGGGGAAAGGGGGACCGTGTCGCCGATCATCACCACATAAGCCGCAGGGTCTCGCAGACGCATCAGGTGTTCCCAGGTGTGGTTTGTGAGCGATGTGCCCGTGATGCAAAGGACATCGGCCCTGGGGATCAATCGATCCGCCTCGGTCCCCGGAAAATCGCCGGGCTTCGGGTTGTTTTCGATGATCCACAGGGTGTCGGCGTGTTTGCGAATCCGCTTAACAAACGGGAAGTGCCCGACAACGGCCACCCGCTTCCCCCGGCCTTTTTCCAGGACGAGTTCGGCCCCGTTTTGTTCCACGCAGGAACGATCGTCGATGTCGAGGAGGGAGTTGATGGCGGCCATGCCCATGGCCGCTTCGAGAATGCTTTCCGAATAGGCCATCGCGGCCAATTCCCCCGCGCTTTTCTCCAGCAGGCTTCCGGGTTCCTTTACCAGGGGCGGGTCCTGGCGAAGGGCGTCCCGGGGCAGGGTCGCGGCAAGGCCGCAGTGTCTGCTCAGCACGCCGGTGTGAAAAATCCCTTGTCGGATGTCGCGAACGGGGACATCGACTTGAAGGCTGGATATCAGGTCGTCAAGTACTTTCATTAGATGTTTGGTCGAAGAACGGGGTTTCCCCTCTCCTGTTTTTTCAACCTTCTTTTAATACATGAATATCGAACAACGGGTGTTTAAATACAGACATGCAGTTATGTTCGATATTCATCATGCGACCAATTTCTCCACGTTCACGGCGCTCACCTTGAATTCCGGTATCTTGGCCAAGGGATCGACGGCCTCGGAACTGATCAGCACGTTAGTGGGGTTCTCGCCGAAATGAATGGGAAGAAACAGGCAGCCCGGTTCCACCGAATCGGTCAGATGCGCCGGCGCCTCCAATCGGCCCCTGGGCGAACGGAGCACCAGGACGTCCCCGGCTTTTACCCCCAGATCGCCCGCGTCCCGGGGATGGATATCCACGTATCCGGTTGTCTGCTCCCTATCCAGGTGCTCGGAGATCCGGGTCATGGTTCCGGTGTGATAATGGGCGAACATCCGGCCCGTGGTTAGATAATAGGGATATTCCCCATTGGGCAGTTCCGCCGGGTCCTGATATGCCAATGCGTGAAACTTGCCTTTTCCGCCGGGCCGCGCAAACTGCTCCTTATGGAGGTACGGGGTCCCCGGGTGGTTCGCATCGGGACACGGCCACATGAGCCCGTCGATGCCGAGCCGCTCGTAGCTCATGCCGGCGTACTGCTTGGTCAGGGATGCAATTTCCCGAAAAATGGCTTCAGGCCCCTCATACGACATGTCGTAGCCCATGGCCCTGGACAGCCTGCAGAAAATATCCCAGTCCGGCAGCGCGTCGCCCACGGGTTCTATGGCCTTGTTGATTCTCATGCACCTGCGTTCCGAATTGGTAAAGGTCCCGTCCTTTTCCGCCACCGATGCGGCGGCGAATACCACGTCCGCCACCTGCGCGGTTTCCGACAGGAACAGTTCCTGAACCACCAGGAGTTCCAGTTTCTTGAGGGCATGGTTGAAATGGTTCCAGTCCGGGTCGCTCAGCTTGGGATTTTCGCCGATCACGTACAGGGCCTTGAGCTTCCCTTCCAGCATGGCCGGCACCATGTCGGTGATAGTCATTCCGACCTTATCGGAAAGGGTCGCACCCCATGCCTTGGAAAACGTGGCGTTAGCTTCCGGGTCGGTCACGGGCCGGTATCCGGTAAACACGTTGGGGAGGCCGCCCATGTCGCACGCCCCCTGCACGTTGTTCTGCCCCCTCAGGGGATTGACGCCGCCGCCGGCCACGCCCACGTTACCGCACAGCATGGCCAGATTGCAGCACGACTTAACATTGTCCACGCCCGTGGTGTGCTGGGTGATGCCCATGGCGTAAAGCAGGGCCGCGGGCGGATGGGTGCCGTATAGTTCCGCCATACGCGCCAAGTCATCCCGGGACACGCCCGTAATGGCCTCAACCCGTTCGGGCGTATAGGCCTCGACCACCGATTCAAGCTCGTCGTATCCCTCGGTCCGGGCATCGATATAGTCGCGGGCCTGCCACCCGTTTTTGATGATGATGTGCATCATCCCGTTCAGCAGGGCCACATCGCTTCCCAGCCGCTGAGTCACGGCCACGTCCGCGAACCGGCCCAACTGAATGTTCCTCGGGTCCGCCACGATGAGCTTGGCGCCCTTTTCCTTGGCGCGGATGATCCGCCTGGCGATCAAAGGATGGCACGCCGTGGTGTTGGACCCGATCACGAAAATACAGCCCGAATTTTCAAACTCCCCGATGGAGTTTGTCATGGCGCCACTACCGAAAGCTGCGGCAAGACCTGCCACTGTGGAAGAGTGTCAGAGCCTCGCGCAGTGATCCACGTTATTGGTCCCGATAACGGCCCGGGCGAACTTCTGGGCCACATAGTTTTCCTCATTGGTCATCTTGGCCGAGACCAGCACCCCGACACTGTCGGGTCCATACTTCTCGACGATGGCCTGAAGTCTGCCGGCGGTTTCCGAAATCGCCTCGTCCCAACCCACCTTGTGAAACCGGCCGTAGATCTTGAGCATGGGCGACGTAAGCCGCATGTCGCTGTTGATGTATTCGTGCAGATTCCAGCCTTTGATGCAGAGTTTCCCCTCATTCACCGGATGGGTCTTCATGGGCAGCGTGCGGACAAGTTGACCGTCCATGACCTCGAACAGGACGCCGCACCCGGTGCCGCAGTAAGAACAAACGGATGGAACAATACGATAATCCATGACCTCGAACTCCCTGACTTCGCGGCGAGCGTTACGCCGCGTTTAGCTGTTTCGGTTCCAGGGGCGTGCCTTCCCCCAGCACATTGAAGGGGGACTGCTCCGCGCTGGCCCCGGTATCATAATCAAATACGTTCCGGACGATATCGTTGACCTTCCTGTAAAGCAACCTCAATGGTATATCCATTGGACAGGCGTCTTCGCACAGCCCACAGTCGATGCACCGCCCTGCCATATGGACCGCCCGCACCAGGTGAAAAATGGGCACTTCCGGAGGCAGGGCGCCTGTGCCGACGAGGTCCGAATGCTCCAGGCTGCACTCTTTGCAGAAGCAGACCGGACAGATGTTCCGGCACCCGTAGCACTTGATGCACTTCTCGAACTCGTACATCCACTTGTCGAAGCGGGCGCCCGGTTCGATCTCCTCCACCGAAGCCGTGTCCTGATTCCCGTCCATGCCCTTGTCCACTTTCATCGGGCCCGCGGCTTCTTTTTCAAGGTAGCTGCAATCCGCGTGATCTTTCAATGGCGAAGGGCAACAGTTCACGTCCAGGGTCTTTATCCGGTCCGGATCCAACTGGTTCCAGACATAGAGCACATTGAGCGTGCGCCGGTTGCAGTCCCTCGCCACCATGCCGATCTTGATGTCGGGATTTGTTGAAGCGATCATGGTCGCGATTTTTTCCAGCGGATACCGGGCCGTCCCCACGATGAACGCATCCACATCGTCGATCCGTTCCTTGCCGTACACGTGGGGAAGCGGGTGTCCGTCCACCATTTTGTAGCCGAGGAAGACATCCACTTCGTCGTTTCTGAGCCAGTCTTTGATTTGGTTAATCATGCTTTTCCCCTGCTCTCCATCCAGAAATGGTCGTTTTCCGATAAATCCCACCATCGGCGGACGTATCGAAGAAACACGTCATTCCTGATTTTTAACGAATTTCAACAAGATGTTGCCGAAATCGCCAGTTTGCCCTTCGACAAGCTCAGGGCGAACGGTCGCGGTTGAAATCATATGCCTTTTCCGTTCATGCTGAGCCCTGTCCGGAGTTTGCCGAAGGGCTGTCGAAGCATAAAATAGATTTAGTCAACAGCCCTCAACACGCATTACTATACGCTCTCAAGCCGTCATCGCTTTCGGCTCTTCCACGAGGTGCGCGGCGGCCGCCGCGAGACCCGAACGAAGGGCCAGCCGATTCGGCCCCATGGACCTGATCTTTTCGGTGAAATCCGTCACGACCTGGACGAATTTCTGGGCCTCGGCGGAAGATATCCACTCCAGGTGCAGTCGATCCTCCATGCCCATGAACTGAAGAAGTTCCTGGAGAAACGTCACCCGCTTTACGGTCATGTGATTACCATACAGGTAATGGCAGTCTCCCATGTGTCACCCGCCTACGAGCACGCCGTCCGCTCCGCTCTGAAAGGCCCGAAGGATGTGGTGGGGCGATACCGTGGCCGAACACATGACCCGCACCGCGCGGATATTGGGCGGATACTTCAGCCGGCTCACGCCGGCCAGGTCCGCTGCGCCGTAAGCGCACCAGTTGCACATGAAGGCGATAATCTTAGGTTCGAATTGATCTGTTGTCATTTTTGTCTCCAGTACTGCTTTGAAATCTGTTGAAAGAATTCAGGAAATTATCTATTTCCCCTCCCCTTTATCCCCTCCCGCAAGGGGAGGGGAATGGGTTGTAGGGCCGGCGCTATAGGGGATTTTTGTGCGCTTTTAAATCCCCCCTTGCCCCCCTTTGCAAAGGGGGGAATGGGTATTGGATTTTGCGATGTATCATCATCGATCGAAATGTTCATTCTCTGCCCCGTTGCCTCGCAGTTGAAACTGCTCCTACAGCGGTAGCAGCTTTAAAAAAATCTTTGTGAGAACGGCTTACCAGCCTCGATAAGGATCGCGGCATGGATGCCGTTTGAAAAGCAGTTTTGTTCTTTATTCAAATCCTGTTTATCCTGCTTGCCGCGACTAAGCTGCCCTTAAGCGAAGTTTGGTTATCCTGTTAAAAAAATTCTCTTTCTTTGCGATCTTTGCGCCTTTGCGAGAGAAAACAAACCTCTAACCCGCCAGTGCACTTTCAATCTGCGCATACAACTGCTGGTTGTTGAATCCCATAAGCACCGGCGCCTCGGACGGACATGCGGCCGCACATGCGCCGCAGCCTTTGCAGAGGGCCGCATTCACCTGGGCCGCATTTCGCTCGTTATCGAAGGTAATGGCCCCGTACGGGCACACGTTAATGCACCCCAGGCACCCTGAGCACAGGTCCTCCCGGATGAAGGAAACCACGCCGCCCACCATGATGCGGTCTTTTGACAGGACCGTCAGCGCCCGAGAAGCCGCCGCCTTTGCCTGGGCGATGCTTTCCTCCACCGGTTTGGGATAGTGGGCCATGCCGCAGAGATAGACCCCGTCCGTGGCAAATTCCACGGGCCGCAGCTTCTGGTGCGCCTCGGCCAGCCACCCGTCCGCATCCATGGGCACCTTGAAGAATTGAGTCAATGCCTGGTCCCTGTGGGAAACAATGGCCGTTGCCAGGCAGAGCATATCCGCCTTGACGGCCAGCATTTTCCCCAGCACGGGTTCCCTGAACACAATCTCCAGACCGTCACCGTCCGGGCGGACTTCCGGTTTTTCCTCGGGCGAATACCGGATAAACAAGACCCCTTTGCGTCTTGCCTCCCGGTACAGCTCCTCCCGTTGTCCGTAGGTCCGCAGGTCCCTGTAAAAAACCGTCACGTTGACGTCCGGGTTTTTCTCTTTCAATGCCAGTGCGCTTGTCACGGTATGGGCACAGCACACCTTGGAGCAGTAGGGGTTTTTCTCGTCCCTTGAGCCCACGCACTGGATAAACGCCACGTCGGATGCACTTCCCGGACGGGAATCGTCGCTCTGAAAGAGGGCGTCCAGCTCCAGATGGGTGAGCACGGCCTCGTGCCGCCCGTATAGATATTCATTGGGCTTGTGCTCCCTGGCGCCCACCGCCAGAATGGCCACGCCGTGCTCAAAGGTCTCTTCCGCCCCCCCGGCCTTGAGCCGGGTCTTGAAATTGCCGACAAAACCATCCACACTTGCGATTTCAGCGCCCACATGAACCGTAATACGGTCATCCCCCTCCACCTCGGCCATAAGCTCGCGGACATATGAGGCGATGTCCTCGCCCCTGTACGTCTTGTGGAGCGAGGCGCCGTTGCCGCCCAGTTCATCGGTCTTTTCCACCAGATGGACCGCATAACCCTGTCGGGACAGGGCCAGGGCAGCCGTCATGCCGGCGATGCCGCCACCCACTACGAGTCCGTCCCTGTTAATTTCAAGGTCGGTTTCCGTAAGGGGACTCAACAGGGCGGTCTTTGCCACGGCCATGCGCACCAGGTCCTTCGCCTTATGGGTAGCCGCCTCCGGATCGTCCGAATGAACCCACGAGTCGTGGTTCCTGATGTTGGCCATTTCGAAGAGGTATTTATTTAGGCCTGCGTTCACGAGGGTTTCCTGAAACAGGGCTTCGTGTGTTCTGGGCGTGCACGCCGCCACCACCACCCGGTTCAACTCTTTTTCCCTGATGATCTCCGTCATCTTGTCCTGCGTATCCTGGGAGCAGGTAAAGAGGTTTTCCTCCACATACGCCACATAAGGCAGGGTTCGGGCGTAAGCGGCCACCTCGGGGACATTGACCACACCCCCGATATTGATGCCACAGTTGCACACAAAGACACCGATTCTCGGCGACTCCCGCCGCACATTTCGTTCCGTCGGAATTTCGACCTCCCGGGTCTGGGAGTCCCTTGCCGCGGCCAGGGGTTCCGTGGCTGCGCAGGCCGCCGCGCTGGCTTCCATCACCGTCACCGGGATGTCCTTGGGGCCTGTAAATGCGCCGCACGCGTAGATGCCGGGAACGGACGTGGACACGGGGTGAAAGCTGTCCGTTCGGACGAAATGATGGGCGTCCAGGGCGATGCCGAGGCGTTCGCTCAAGGCCTTGACATCCTTGTTGATCTCCAATCCCGTTGAAAGGACCACCATGTCGAAGGTCTCTTCCACCAGTTCTCCGTCCTCCATCGCGTACCGCAAGATGAGATCGTCGGTCCCCGCGACCGGCTCCACGGAATGCGCCCTGGAGCGGATGAATCGGATGCCGTCCTTTTTCGCATTCTCGTAGTAGCGGTCGAAATCCTTTCCGTGGGTTCGCATGTCCATGAACAGGACCGCGCAATCCAGGGGCTGCGTACTGTGCTCCCTGGCGATCACCATCTGCTTGAGGGCGTACATGCAGCAAACCGATGAACAATACCCGTTGTCGCACTGGTTCACGTCCCTGGAGCCCACACACTGGAGCCACGCTATCTTTTCGGGCGTTTTGCCGTCCGACGGTCTCTGGAGGTGTCCCATGAAAGGACCCGTCGCCGAAAGGACCCGCTCGAACTCCATGGAACTGACCACGTTGGGCAGGTGCGCATAGTCGTACGTGTCGTATTGCTTGGGATCGAAGGACTTGAAGCCCGGCGCGAGAATGACGGACCCCACCTTCAGGGTGAGTTCCTTCGGCGCGTCGTCGAAACGGATGGCGCCGGCGGGACAGAACTTCTCGCACGCCTTGCACTTACCCTTTTTGAAATAAATGCAGTTGTCCGCGTCAATGGCGTACTTGAGCGGGACCGTCTGGGGGTAGGGCACGTAGATGGCCTTCCGCTTGCCGAGCCCCTCGTTGTATTCGTCATCCACCTTCTTCGGGCATTTCTCCGCGCAGGTCCCGCATGCGATGCACTTGTCCATGTCCACGTACCGCGGATGCTGAAGCACGTTCACGGAGAAGTTGCCTTCCGAACCCGATATGCCCTGGACTTCCGCCAGGGTGATCAATTCAATATTGGTGTGCCGGCCGACCTCGACCAGTTTAGGGGCCAGTATTCACATGGAGCAGTCGTTGGTGGGAAAGGTCTTGTCCAACTGGGCCATGACCCCGCCGATGCCGGGCGACTTTTCAACCATGTAAACAAAGAAACCCGAATCGGCCAGATCGAGGGCCGCCTGTATGCCGCCGATGCCGCCGCCGACAACCATGACGGCCCCCTGTACTTCCTTCTTAAGTGAACCTTTTTCCCGTTTCTGTGTCATAGCCTCACCTTCCTGAAATACACCTCTGATATGGTTGACTCTCCATACCACATATACCAAAACGGAAACAAGGGGATAGCCCCCTCGATTCCGTTTTTAGGCGATGGCAAATCGTTGGCCGGACGCCTAAGCATCGTGAGTTCTTACCAGGCCTCTCGCTCCAGCCGCTTGTTGATGAACCTGAGTTGTTTCTGAGTCAATTCGCCGACGTTCTCGTTGATCCACTTCAGGTCTCCGGACGCGATGGCGCCCTTTGCTTCCATGGTGAGATCGTACTCTTCCAGCGCTTCAGACCCTCTTTCCATCAACTCCCGCCAGAATTCGGGGTCCTCGGAGGTTCGATTCAAAACGCCGATCACTTCCCGCTGCTGAATCAGGGAGGCTTCTTCCGCTACCATGCCCGCTTCTTCGGGCGCTTCCTGAGGCGTCTCCCGCTCCTTGAGGGCATCATGGACCGCCTTTTTGAGTTCCTCCTCCATGAAGGGTTTCGGCAAGTAGTCGGAAACCCCCAGTTTCATGGCTTCCACCGCCGAAGACACGGTGGAGTAACCGGTAATGACGATCACGCCGGTGTCCGGTTTCTTGCTCTTGACCTTCTTGATCACCTCCATGCCGTCGATGTCCGGCAGTCGGAGGTCGGCAAGCAGCAGATCGAAAACCTTCTCATTAATAACGTCCAAGGCCTTCCGGCCGGTCATGGCCACGTCCACCCCGTAGCCTTCCTCTTTGAGCACCATCTGCAGCCCTTTGGCCACGCTGGGCTCGTCCTCCATAACCAGGATCCGGGCTTGTTTATGGGGCGCAGCTTCATTTTTTATTGCGTTTGTCTGTATCATGATATTTCCTCCTTACTTGAATGATATTTTAAAAACATGGTTTGTCTTTTCACGTTCGGTAAGATGTTATTGCAACATGCGTGCCGAAAAAAAGGCCTTTGCCCCATGTAGCGTGAAAACATTTTATTACTCATTATTTCAGTAAGTTACACCTCAATTGCCCTTTTCCGTTCCCGCCCGGATAAAAGGCAAAAGTGTATGGGGAGAAATACATTGCAAACCGGAATGATTGTGCTTTCGCAATTATTTCAAATAAATAAATATGTATAAAATTATATACGCTCAGGATGGAAGAATATATTGCAATATACGGGGAGACGGTAGAATTTTCGATTTTCGATTGAGGATTGTCGATTTGAGGAAGGTTGGCATTTACGTATTGATGGATGTTTTTGCTTTCCGGCCTCTTAACGGAAAGCAAAAAAACGTTGCGAACGCTACGGTTGGAGCCTCTATTACGTCATCCCCGCGCCCGTCCTCCATAGCAGGCTACTGCGGAGGGTGGACAGGCGGGTTGGCGGCGAAATCCCTTGCATTCACATGGTGCCGTTTCATGAGCGTGTGGAAATTGGGCCGCTGCATGCCCACTTTTTCGGCGGCATGGGTGACATTCCCGTCGCAAGACTGGAGCGCCCGGATGACAAACGCCTTTTCGATCCGGGCGTAGGTTTCCTGAAGGACCCTTTCCTTGGCCTCTTTCAACTCCTGGTGGGTCTCGGGCGCCGATTCGTTCTTCTCGATCAGAGGCGTGTTCAGGTTGTCCAATAGATATACCATGTCCAGATAGGGCCGGTCCGCCATGATCACGAGACGTTCGATGACGTTCTTGAGCTGACGGACGTTTCCGGGCCATTCGTAATCGACCAGGACCTGAAGGGCATCGTCTGAAAACCCCTGGATTTTCTTGCCCACTTCCCGGCAGAAATGCCTCAGAAAGTGATAGGCCAGCCTCGGAATGTCGTCCCCACGCTTGCGCAGGGGAGGAATCAAAATGGGAAACACGTTCAGACGGTAATAAAGATCCATCCTGAACCGTCCGTCGTCCACGAGCGACTTCAAATCCATATTGGTGGCCGCGATAATCCGGGCGTCCGCATGCTTGGTACGGTCGCCGCCGACGGGTTTGTACTCCCCCTCCTCCATGACCCGGAGCAGCTTTCCCTGGGTATCCAGGTTCAGGTTCGCGATTTCGTCCAGGAGCAGGGTCCCCTTGTGAGCGGCTTCAAATATGCCGATCTTGTTTTGGACGGCGCCGGTAAAGGCCCCTTTCATGTGGCCGAACAACTCGCTGTCCACGACCCCGGGAGACAGGGCGCTGCAGTCGGCCGCCACGAATTGGCGCGCGGCCCTTTTGCTGTGGGCGTGGATGGCCTTGGCAAGCAGTTCCTTCCCGGTGCCGCTCTCTCCCACCAGCAGGACCGTGCTCTCCATGGGCGCCACCCTGCGGATCTGCTCGAAAATCTTAAGGATCGCCGGGTTCCCGCCCACGATGTTTTCAAAATCATAACGCTGGATCAGCTGTTTTCGGAGAGACAGGTTTTCCTCGACCAGGCGTTTGTTTTCAACCGCCTTTTCAACGGCGATCAGCAGGTCTTCGTCCGTAAAAGGTTTGGTCAGGTAATCGAATGCCCCGAGCTTCATGGCCTGGACCGCATTCTTCACCGTAGAATACCCCGTCATGACGATCACGTACAGAGAGGGATGATCGCTTTTCACTTTTTTGAGGATATCCATCCCGTCCATATCGGGAAGTTTCATGTCCAGGAGGACCAGGTCGACGTCGCCCACGGCCATGGCATCGAGACCCGCCTTTCCCGTGTAGCAGGCGGTCGTTGAAAACCGTTTACCGGAAAGGACAAGGCGACATCCCTCGCAGATGACGCGTTCGTCGTCAATGATCAGAATGTGGGAGCGTTCCATATCTCTGTGCCATCCTCGAAGATTACCGCCTCAAGGGCATCGGTTCAGCCGGAAACGACATCGCCGTTCGCAGCGAGCGGAAATGTAATGGTGAAACGGGTGCCCTGCCCCGATTCGCTCGACACCCTGATGTCTCCCTTGTGGTTCTTGACAATGCCGTAGCTCACGGCCAGTCCAAGCCCGGTCCCCTTGGCCTTGGTGGAGAAAAAGGGCTCGAATATCCTGGAACGGTTTTCAGGGGAGATGCCGCAGCCGTTGTCCGCTATATCGACTGCGACCGTGCCTTCCTCCGTGTCCACACGGCTTTTGATCGTAATTTCGCCGTGCTCCTCGACCGCATGGACGGCGTTGATCAGTACGTTGACGAAGACCTGTTGCACCTGGTTGCCGTCCAGGAGCATGTCCGGCATGTCGGTCATCAGGTCCTTTTTTACGGATATGCGGTTGAGGCGAAATTCATTTTCCAGGATGTTCAATGATTTGTCGAGCACCTTGTTGACATTGTTCAGGGACTTCTGCGGTTCCCTTTCCCTGGAAAACTCCAGAAGTTCCTGAATGATGCCCCTGCACCGTATGGTTTCGCTGACAATGACATCCAGGCCTTCGCTGAAGGGACTGTCTTCGCCCGCCTTTTTTTTCATGTTGGTGCTGAACAACAGGATTCCGGCCAGGGGATTGTTGATTTCATGGGCAATGCCCGCGGCCAATCGACCCAGCGCCGACAGTTTTTCCGTCCGGATGGCAAGCTGCTCGTATTTCTCCTGCTGGTTTTCAATTACCCTGATCTTGTTGATGGCGCACGCGCACTGCTCCGCAATCGAGGTCAGGAATTTGATCTCCTCCTCGCTGAAACTGCGCTTTTCGGCCAGGTAAATCCGAAGCACCCCCAGAATTTCGTCGCCGTAGACAAGAGGCACGTCCAGCATCATCCGGATGCCCTCGTCCCAGGCCTGCTGCGGATACTCCACTCTCGGCGCGTTCCAGATATCGTCGATGATCAGGATATCGTAATGCCACTTCAGATCTTCAATGATCTTTTCCGACGAGACGGGCCCCTTGGAGAGATAGCGATTGCCCAGGCCGTATGCCACGGTAACCTCGAATCGCTTTGTATCCAGGTCATGCAGCCGGAAGAGCGCGCCCTTGGCCTTCAATATCTCCGTGGCCTTTAACACCACCAGATCCATGATTTCTCTGATGCTTTTCCGGGAATGAACGAGTACGCTGATATCGCGAAACACCTCGTAAAAAGCCATCTTGTCGGTGAATTCATTCATCATAACACCTCTCGGATAAAGAGCCGGGGCCCGGAGTACCCGACTTCTTGTTTGCCCCCACGGGAAGCCATGCAATTACCAAGGCCTGCAAGTGACCAAAGAAATAAATCCCCATCGAAATATGGAATAAATGCCGTCGGAGACTACGCCCCTGTCGCTAGTATGATTTGGGCAGCCCCAAGACCTTTTCGGCGATGAAGCACAGTATCAATTGAGGGCTGATCGGCGCGAGGTGCGGAATCATGACTTCGCGCAGATATCGCTCGACGTGGTACTCCTTGGCATAGCCGAAGCCGCCGTGCGTCATGATGGCCGTATGGCATGCCTTGAACCCGGCCTCGCCGGCGAGATATTTCGCCGCATTGGCCTCGGCGCCGCAAGACAGGCCCTCGTCGTACTTCGAGGCCGCATGAAACACCATCAGGTTGGCCGCTTCCAACTCCATCCAGCACTCGGCAAGGGGGTGCTGGATGGCCTGGTTCTGACCGATGGGGCGGCCGAACACGATTCGTTCCTTGGCATACTGCGTGGAACGCGCGATTGCGAGGCGGCCGAGCCCCACTGCCTCAGAAGCGATCAGAATACGTTCCGGATTCATGCCGTGCAGAATGTAGCGGAAACCCTTGCCTTCCTCGCCGATCCGGTCTTCCACCGGCACTTCAAGGTCCTCAATGAACAGTTCGTTCGAATCTACCGCCTTTCGGCCCATTTTATCAATTTCCCGGACTTCTACGTGTTGACGATCCAGGTCGGTATAAAACAGGCTCAGCCCCCCCGTGCGATCCGTCACTTCATCCAGGGGGGTCGTACGAGCCAGGATCAGCATTTTCTCGGTCACCTGGGCCGTGGAAATCCAGGTCTTGAGACCGTTTAAAACATAGGTATCACCCCGACGCTCGGCCTTCATTTTAAGCTGCGTGGTGTTGAGTCCGGTGTCGGGTTCGGTGACCGCGAAACAGGCCTTCTCCTTCCCTTGAACGAGGGGAGGCAGCATGCGCTGCTTCTGCTCGTCGGTGCCGAAGACCACAACCGGATTCAATCCGAAAATATTCATGTGGACCGCGCTGGCCCCGGCAAGGCCGGCGCCCGATTCGCTGATGGCCTGCATCATGACGGTGGCTTCCGTGATACCCAGGCCCGAACCGCCATATGCCTCCGGTATGCAGATCCCGAGCCAGCCGTCTTTTGCCAGCGCCTGGTGAAGGTCATGGGGGAAGCCCCCGTCACGGTCCTTTGCAAGCCAGTAATCATCATCGAATTGGGTGCACAATTTGGAGATCGCGTCCCGGATCTGCTCCTGGTCGGGCGTGAGGGAAAAACTCATTTCCGGCATCCTTTCTTCTGGTTATTGCTTCATCCTCGGCTTTCCCCGAGGACAACTGGAAAACTGCGACTGCTTATTTCCCTTCCCAAACGGGCTCTCTCTTGTCAAAAAAAGCTTTCACGCCCTCTTGGGCATCTTCGGTCAACGAAGTTATGGTCAGCATGTCCACCAAATAAGAGAAGCTCTTGAAGTACTCCATGTCGTTCATCGTGTAAAAAGCATTCTTGCCCAGACGGATGGTTGCCGGGCTGTACCGGGCGATTTTTTCCGCCAGATCCAGGGTCTTTTGCTCCAGATCCGCCTGGGGAACTACCCGGTTCACCAGTCCCGCCTCCAGGGCCTCCCGGGGAGACAGATTGTCGCCGGTAAACAGCAGTTCGAGCGCTTGTTTCCGCGGCATGGCCCGGCAGATGG
>JAFDKD010000238.1 GCA_019307165.1 Deltaproteobacteria bacterium
CAATCAGACAGTAGCCGCGGGTTACTGGTCCTCGGAAAATACCGTATTGGGGGATGCGAAACTTGAGGCGGGCAATATAAAAAACGGGGTGCAGATTTTTGATGTGACGGGTAGCTACACGGGGGAAGGCTGCACCGGGGATGCCACGACGGCAGACGTTCTAGCGGACAAGACCTTCTCCAACAGCAGTTCGACGGGGCTGACCGGTGAGCGGCACGGTGGCTGCATATGCACAGGTACGCTTTATGCGGACCGCTGGTGTGACAATGGAAATGGCACGGTGACCGATCTGGACACCTGCCTTATATGGCTGAAAAAGGCTGACTGGGGTGGGTCAAAACAATGGCGCAATTTCTCAACGGATTGCAGCTCTCCCAATTATACGTGTTATGATGATGCGCATACGCGGGCGGGGGTTTTAAAAGCAGCCGATTATGATTGGTTGACTGATGGTTCCGTTGAAGGCGATTGGCGTCTGCCCACGAAGACTGAATTGAAAGGTTTAGTGAATGGTGTGCCAACCCTGCGATGCCCCTCAGGGACATGCAATGTGTATTGCTTTACGGACGTTGCGGCCACTTCATACTGGTCCAGTAGTACGTATGCAGGCAATAGCGACCGCGCCTGGCTCGTGGGCGTGCACAATGGTTACGTGGGCTACTTCACTAAGGACGCCGCCATCTACGTGTGGCCGGTTCGTAGCGGCAATTGATGATTTGGTTATTTGAGTTATTTGATTATTTAAAGGGAGAGGGTACAGGGGGATTTATCCCCCTGTCCGCGGCAAAAATTACTATGGGAAAAACTTATGGCGCAATACGAACACCTGCCCATATACAAGAAGGCGATGGATGTTGAAAAGGAGATTGAAATGAAGGCAATCTTCGGGAGCATCACGAAGCTCTGTATGATTTGCGTCCTCATATGGGGCGTGTGCGGTCCCGCGAATGTATTAGCGGGTGAGGGGAACATCGACGGCACATCCAAATACGCCTGTTCGGAGAATTCGGGATGGGTAAACTTCAGCCCCACGAACGGCGGGGTCACGGTCCACAATACGCATCTCTCCGGCTACGCATGGGCCGCGAATATCGGCTGGATCAAACTGGGGTCCGGGGCGGGACCGTATGAAAACAATGCTGCGGACAACTGGGGCGTGAACCGCGACAGAGGCACCAATGCCCTTTCAGGCTTTGCCCGGAGCGAGAATGCGGGGTGGATCAATTTCAATACAACGAACAGCAAGGTGACCATCGATCCGAGAACCGGGAAATTTGACGGCTATGCCTGGGCCGAGAACCTGGGATGGATTCATTTCAAAAACCCTGCAGGACTTTATGGTGTTGTCACGACAAATACCCTCCCGATTCCGACCCTGAACCAATGGAGCATGATAGCTCTCGTATTATTGCTGGGAATTTTTGCTGTCCGGGTTATTAAGAGAGGCAGGGAAAATGTGATCAGGACCATATAACGATCTCGTTAAAAGAATGGTAGGGTGTTTTTGACCCCGCCGTTTTTGTCGCCTGCGATTGTAGACATCTGCTGGCAAAGATTTATCCCGTGCGCAACAACGTGTGATTACTCCAACTAATCAGGAATCGGGCCGATATCAAAATTCGGCCTTTCTCGCATATCAATTCTCCACTAACTACGATTAGATTTTCGCTCCATCTCCTCTTTTTCAATCTGAATCAGATAGCCAACTAATCCGGAGATTTTCCCAGGTCCCCTGTCGGGCTCCATCCCCATCTCTGCCTTCTTTAAGATCTTAAAGGCGTTGGCAAGCTCCACCAGGGAGGGCTCTTTCATTTTTTCAGGAGAGGGGGACGCCCATGAAATTATTCCTTTCTATAGGGAATGTGTACACGTTATGAAAGGGGCATGCCTCGCCAAGCCCGCATAGACGCGCCCGGTGGGTTACACCATGTCATATGTCGTGGTATCGAGCGTCGGAAAATCTTCCGTGATAATCAGGACCGGAGGGATTTGATCGGTGGTGGGTAAACGGTTGGGGATTGTCCAGTCGGCGGTAAGCAAGGCGGTAGAGCGGGACGCCGGATTGGCGGCGGATCAGCAATTCAGCATTGAAGCCCCTAGCAGTTTGTCGGACTTCATCGCGCTAGGGGCGCGCGGTAAGTCCGACAAGCTGGTAGAAACAGATAATTTTATGGGCGTTGTCCCTCTTTTTCTCTTTTGCAGCGCCACCACCAGACGGTGTTTGGGCATGGGTGACCAATCGAGAAATATTGACTGCGAAAGTTTCTATGGAGTAGTATTTTGATAGATTGGGTAAACCGTTCTAAAAGGCTGTTTTTCAGCGCATCTGACCCGAAAGAGCCTTTGGAAAATGGCTTGCGGGGCTGATGGACCCTAAACACCAAGCAAAGAACTGACAACTAACATCAATTGAGAATACTCATGTACTTGAAATATCAGAGCCCCCTTTCCTGCGATGTTCTGGTGATCGGCGGAGGCGGGGCCAGCTTGTGGGCCGCCTTGAAAGCCAAGGAGATGGGCGCCGATGTCGTTCTGGCCTCCAAATCAAAGGTGGGCCTCTCCAATAATACCTATATTGCCGGCGGTCTGATTGCCGTGGCCGGAATGGTCGGGCAAAAAGACAGTGTTGATCTTTACCTGAAGGACACCATTACCGGCGGCCGCTTTCTGAATGATCGAAAGCTGGTGGTCAGAATGGCCGAAGAGGCCAAAACCCTGGTTTCCCCAATGGAGGGTCACGGAATCGACTTTGCCCGGGATGAAACAGGCCTCCAGCTCCGCCGTGTCCCGGGACACAGTCATCCCCGGCATATCAGCCCCAGCCGTCCGCGGGGGCTGAATTATCTTTATCCCCTGAAGGATTCGGCCCGAAAATTGGGCATCCGGCTCCTGGACAAATTGTTCATCACCAAGCTCTACAGTGTGGGCGGGCAAATTGCCGGAGCGTCGGGACTCACCGATGATGGCGGCTTCCAGGCCATCTCGGCCAAATGCATAATCCTGACCACCGGTGGGTACGGCCATGTGTACCGCCGAACCAACAATGCCGCCGGCATAACCGGGGACGGACTGGCCCTGGCTTACGGTCTGGGCGCGGGATTGATGGACCTTGAATTTATCCAGTTCTATCCGACCGCCATGGGAAATACCGGGGCCCAAATGATCTTTTACGAATTTCTGGTGGCTCAAGCCGGGGCCAGGCTGATCAACTCCAAGGGCGAAGATGTCGTCATCAAGCACAATTTGGACGACCCCATGTCCATTACCCGGGATCGGCTGGCTCGGGCCATCGCCATTGAGATATCCAGAGGGCTGGATGTCGATGGCGGCTTGTTGCTCGACCTGGGTCCAGTCAAAGATGAGCACCTCCGAAAAGCAGGCGACATGATCCCCATGAAATGGCTGACCGGAGAAAAGCGGACTATTCTCGCCCCGACCACGCATTTCTGTATGGGCGGAGTCATGATGGATGACAAGGCCGAAACCGCCGTTCCAGGCCTTTTTGCGGCCGGCGAAGTCTGTGGCGGCCTTCATGGGGCCAACCGTCTGGCCGGCAACGCCCTCGCCGAAGTTTTTGCCATGGGCGGCCTGGCCGGCCGGAACGCAGCCCTAAAAGCCGCAGACATGGAGAAAACGCCTCAAATCCCGCCCAGCTTGTTGGATGAGGAAAAAGAAAGACTGGCCTATAATCCGGGCGGTTCGGGCCGGGATGTGAGAACCTTAACCGCGGCTCTCAAAGAAGCCATGTGGGCCGGGGCCGGCGTAATCCGGGACGCCGCTTCCCTGAAAACCGCCCTGGCCCAGATCGAGGAACTCAAAACGAGCCGATTGGTTTGTCCCAAGGATAACGTGTGCGAACTGAAAAAATTCCAGGAATTTGAGAATATGCTCCTATTGTCCGAAATGATCTGCCGGTCGGCCCTCTTGAGGACTGAAAGCCGGGGTTCACACTACAGGACCGACTTTCCGGAAGAGGACAACAACTGGATCAAGAATATCGTGGTCCGAAAGGACGACCCCGGGATGAAGATCGAAGCTGTTGCGGTAGGGTGATGCCGAGATTGATCAAATAACCCCAGATACCGTCTTGTCATTTCTGAACCACTTCACAGGTGACAACCAGCCCTATATCAAGCGGGTCCGCAATTTACATCTGTGGTCATCTTTCAACCTTGTTCGCTATAATATCAATCCCGGCTTTACTGATCCGTGTGATACACCCATGACTAGAAGGCTGTTTTTTTTTGGCATATTCAGGGACCGGATATTTGGAAAGTGGAAAGGGGGACAATCCTATAACGCCCATGAAATTATTCCTTTCTATAGGGAATGTGTACACGTTATGAAAGGGCCATGCCTCGCCAAGCCCGCATAGACGCGCCCGGTGCGTTACGCCATGTCATATGTCGTGGTATCGAGCGTCGGAAAATCTTCCGTGATAATCAGGACCGGAGGGATTTGATCGGTGGCGGGTTGATAAGGAGTTCGGGAGGATGGCAGGTCTTGAAGGATTTGCGCAAGGAGGGGATCCATTTCAAGAGTGATGAAAGGATACTGGGCGGCAGCGATTTTGTGAAATCCGTGTTGAAGGGGCAAGAAACAGATAGTTTCATGGGCGTCCCCCTTTTCACATACTATACATTTCACGATTCGCCATCTTCTATCCAACTTCTAAAATACAAAATCAACATATTGACAAACCCGAGGCGATTCTCTATCCAATCAGTAAAATACTGATTCAAAGCTCCAATAGGATCGAGACCGCCAGAGTCATGAAAAGCCATTCGCTATTCTTTCCCTAAAATACCGATTCAGGTCCAAAGTTGAGGAATCCATTCCGCCTTTCTTCCACATACGCCTTCATGTTATAAATCTAAACATGGATACAGATCTGAGCCAAAAAATCCAAACCCTTTCCCAATGGTTATATGAATCCAGCTATCCGGTGGTGTTTACCGGGGCCGGGATCAGCACGGAATCAGGTCTCCCGGATTTCAGAGGGCCTGATGGCGTGTGGACAAGGCGGGATAAAGGACTCCCTCCAAGGTCTATGGATGTCCCATGGAATGAGGTTGAGCCAAACGCGGGCCACCGTGCAATCGTTGAGCTTCAACTGCTCGGGAAACTCCGGTTCCTGATCTCACAGAACGTCGATAACCTGCACCTGAAATCCGGCATTCAGCCGGAACTTCTGGCCGAACTCCACGGCAACATGACCATGCTTAGGTGTAGAATCTGCGGAAATCAAGTCAGCCGATCAGAGGCTCACGGGAATTGTAAGTGTGGCGGAGAACTTGTAAAGAGCGTAGTCGACTTCGGCGAGCCCTTGCCCGAAAAGGACATCCGGCTTTCCTTTGAGCATTCCAGAAAAAGCGATTTGTTCGTCGTTGTCGGTTCAAGCCTGGTCGTGACTCCTGCTGCCGACATGCCTCGAGAAGCTGTCCTTTCAGGAGCCAGGTTGGTGATTATGAATCGGGGCGAAACCCCCTTCGATGAGGTGGCTTCCCTGAGATTTCACGAACGCATCGGGGATTTACTGCCCAGGGCGGTTAAAAGGCTCAAGCGGTTGATGGGTTTCTTCGAATAGGTAAGTCACACGGGAGGCGGAGAAGTGGTCTCCTCTAATATTTTTTCCGGGTGA
>JAFDKD010000239.1 GCA_019307165.1 Deltaproteobacteria bacterium
CATGCCCCCCCACCATAATCATGAGGAGGGTGTCCTCGATGAGGGCGTGGGACAGGCCCATGAGGGTCAGGGAGTAGAAGACGTCCTCTTTTTTCAGTTTTCCCGACCGGGCCTCGCGGATGATGAGTCCGCCGCCGTAGGTAACCCCAAGCGTGAGCCCGATAACGGTCACGGCCGATGCCTTGTGCCCTATGCCCAGCAACCGAAGGAGCGGGCGCAGCATCCGGTTCATGAGTTCGATTACCCGTATCTTTTCCAGCAGGCGCATAAGCAGGAAAATGCAGAGAATGATGATAAAGATGGATATCAGGTTCTGCGTCTGGTTCAGGGCCCATTCAGCCCAGGTCTGTTCGTTGGGAGGGCTTCCGCCGCGCCCCGCGATCAGGATAGCGGCGGGCACTTGAAGGAATTGGCCGTGCCTATAAATGGCAAAAAGCATCCAGCCCAGCAGCATGGCACTGCCCAGTCGGCACACGGCCTGAAACAGGAGGCGCGGCCCCGAGAGTTGTGCAATCTTCAACTCGATGGGCAGGGTGTGGGCCACCAGCATCATGGTGCACAGGACGGTCATCTGTGCGGTGGTTAAAGGCGTGGTTTCGGACAGGGAGAGCAGGACGGCGATGCCCCCATAGAGGTTGTTGAGCATGGCCGTGGCCCATACCAACCCCATCTCGCCGGGCAGGCCCACCACTTCCATGACCGGGCCCAGAGGGAGGGCGATGTACCGTATGGCCCCCAACTGCTGGAGGACCCGTACGACGACGATAATGGGTATCATCACCTTGAACAGGTCGATGGTGAGCTTGACGGGGTCGCGCACCAGCCCGAAAAGGGCGCGGGCTATGCCTGGTGTGTTGGGGGACATGGGCAGAGCATCGGTGAAAAGGGCTTGAGGTTCAAGAAAAATCCATGGAATTTATCGCTCTAATGCCTTATCTTTATTCTATCTGTAAAACCTGGTCCTCTGGGCCAGGTCAGAGTTGTCTGGCTATGCCATTTCGAAAATTCGAACCATGAAGTGAGCTAGAGTTCTGAGTGAGCTAAAGTGAGCTAAAGTTGTGGAAGAGCTTCGCTCATCAATCATATGAAATGTCAAAAAATCCTTAACTTTAGTCACTCTAGGCACTTTAGATCACTTTAGTCACTTTTAGGACTTGATTGTTGCAAGGCCCTCTATAGGGGCGGGCTGAAAACCGGGTCCTATGGGCCCGGATCTTTACTTGGAGAGCGCGCATGCCCCGGCACGAAGGCATCGTCACATGCGTCAAAGAAGACGGTTCGGCCCAGGTCTATATCCAACCCGGCGAATCGGGGATACCCGGGGCCCCGGATGCGAACGTGTGCCACTGCGCCACTGAAAGTTCCAACATCTTCATCGAGGCGGTCAACAGCGCGGGTGCATCATCGGGAGATCGGGTATCGGTATACCTCAAGGCGAGTGTGTTGATCAGGAATGCCGTCGCTTTGATCGCAATCCCGCTGGCAGGAACCCTGCTCGGTATTTTGCTGGGCATGGGGCTGAACGACGGGGTCTGGAAAACAAGTGCGGCGGCGGCCCCGGCAGCGGCCGGGATGGCGGCGGGCCTCTTGGTGGGAATCGTCATGTACCGTCGCTTCTCACCCGACAATCAAACGGTCATCACCCACATTTTGGAAAAAGGCCCGATAAATATGTCCGCGGGCGACCTGCCCGGATGCGTCCGGCCCGCAAATGGCGCGGCAAAGACCGCCTGCGACGGTTGCGGGCTGTATAATGCGATTTTTTCCGGCGTGATGGGCAGGTCTTTGCAGCGGTACCCCGTGGCATGGTACACCGCTTCCCCGATGGCCGGGGCCGTAGGGGACACGAGCCCTTCTCCCGCCTCCTTGGCCCCCATGGGCCCTTCGGTTTCATAGGTCTCGATGCAGACCGAATCGCCGGGAGGCATGTCGGATGCATGGAGGATCTTGTAGTCGAGGAACGTGGTGTTGAGGGTGCGCCCTTTTTCCATGACGAACTGCTCGGACAGGGCATATCCCAGGCCCATGTGGATGGACCCCTCCAACTGGCCTTCCACGGCCGTGGGGTTGAGCACGGTGCCGCAGTCATGGGCGGTCCATATTTTTTTGACATCCACGAGCCCGGTTTCCTTATCCACGCCCACCTCGGCCACCTGTGCCCCGAAACTGAAGGCCGGCGTCACCAAACCCTTGCCCCGGGGCGTGTATGAACCCCGTGCGACCAGCGGTTCTCCCCGGTTGGCCTTCTGGACCATGGCCACGGCCTCGCCGAAGGAAACTCCCCTGTCCGGCCTTCCCGCGGGATAGACCCGACCGTTTTTGGATTCGATGTCGTAGATCACGTTCAGGTTGAACCTTGCGGACACGGCGCCGAAAAGTTGCGTCTTGATTTTCCGGGCCGCGTCGATGACCGCATTTCCTGCCATAAGGGTGACACGGCTTCCCCATGAGCCCAGGTCCGCCTGCGGGGTCATGGCCGTGTCGGCGGACGTGATGCGAATGTCTTTCATTTTCAGGCCGAGTTCCTCGGCCAGGATTTGTTTGAGGACCGTGTCCGATCCTTGGCCGATGTCCGAGGCCATGGTCAGCAGGTGAGCGGTGCCGTCCGAAAAGACGCGCACTTCGGCCGCGGAAAAAGGATATTGGGTGTTGAACCAGTTGAACACGCCGCCCGATATGAAACTGTAGCACCCCACGCCGATACCCCGGCCGGGCTTCGGGTTCCTGCGTTTCCGTTTCCATCCGCTGATTCGGGCCGCCTCCTTGAGGGACTCGATAAACCCGCAGCTGGAAATGGTGGCCACGTCCGGGATCTCGTCGCCCGATACCTGGGCGTTCTTGAGCCGTAGGTCAATGGGGTCGATGCCCAGGTCTTCGGCGGCCATGTTCATCTGGGTCTCCGCCGCGAACAGGGACTGGGGCGCCCCGAACCCGCGCATGGCGCTGGCCGGCGGCTTGTTGGTGTAAACATGCTGTCCCAGAAAGCGGTAATTGGGATAGCGGTACAGCATGGCGCCGAAGTTTCCGCATAAAAAGGTGGCCGTGGGTCCCATGGCATTGTAGGCGCCCCCGTCGAGCCGGATGCGCAGGTCCTTGGCTACGAGCGTGCCGTCCTTTTTAAAACCCACCTTGGACCGCAGGGTCATGGGATGCCTTCTCCTGCCGGTGGCCAGTTCTTCCTCCCGGGTCAGGGTAAACTTCACCGGCCTGCCGGTCTTTTTGGCCATGAATGCGGCGCAGAATTCCCACGGGCGAAGTTCCATTTTTCCGCCGAAGCCGCCCCCCACAAAAGGCTTGATCACACGGATGTCGTTCTCCCGCATACCCAGGGTGGAGGCGAGGAGACACTGGACGATGTAGGGAACCTGGGTGGATGTCCAGAGCGTGATGCGGCCGTCGGCATCCACCCTGGCAACGGACGAGCAGGGCTCCAGATAGGCGTGGCTCACGGCATGCACCTTGAAGGTGTCCTCGCGTACGTAGTCGCACTGCTTGAACGCCTCTTTGACGTCTCCGTATTCGATTTTCCGATCCACGCTGATGTTGGTGGGCGTTTCGTCATGAATGACGGGCGCGCCTTTTTTTACTGCGGCGGCTACGTCGAAGACCGGAGGCAGTTCCTCGTATTCCACCTTTATCAGGTCCAGGGCCTCCCGGGCCGTGTCGCGATCCAGGGCCGCAACGGCCGCCACCTCATCGCCCATAAACCGTACCTTGTCCAAGGCCAGGGGGTATTCATCCTGCGTGGCCGGAAAAATCCGCCAGTTGCCGTATTTGATTTTAGGCGTGTCATTTCCCGTGATCACGCACTTGACACCGGGCAGCCGGGCCGCGCGACTCACGTCGATGTTCACGATTCGTGCATGGGCATAAGGACTTCTGAGTAATTTCCCGTGAAGCATGCCCGGGAGCTTCATGTCGTCGGTGTAAACGGCCGCGCCCGTGGCTTTGGCTCGTCCGTCGGTTCTGGGTACATCCTGTCCAATGATGGAAAATGCTTCCATGGGTTCCTCTTTTGGATTGAAGATTTAAAATTGAAAATTGAATATTGTTGTCTCTGCTCCACCGTTTAAAAGCGTTTTGCGGCGTCGCAAAAATGTGACCTGCCGGGCCGTAGCCTCCGGCCTCAATCATCAATCCTCAACAGCCCGTCAATCAACAATAAACGATCATCAATCATCAATGTGGCCAGCCTCCACCGACATAGTTCGGTTGTCGGAAAACGTTTAGACGAAAAATGATTCACTTTACTTGTCGGCATGCCCCGCCAATGGCCCTCCGGGTCAGCACCTCGACCATCCGCCTGCGGTAAAGGGCGCTGGCCCTCATGTCGGAAATAGGCCGCGACTCCTTAGCCGCTTGAATGCCGGCCTTTTCGATCGCCGTCCGGGTCAAGGCCTTCCCTATGAGCAGGGCCTCCGCTTTTTTGGCCCGCATGGGTATGGGCGCCACAGCGCCCAGGGACACCCGCGCGTTCAGACATGTGTTTCCATCCAGGGTCACCATGGCGGCCACCCCGACGGCGCATATGTCCACCTTGCTTCGGGGGGATAAGTGGCAGTAAACGGCGCCGGAATGGGCCGCAGGCAGGGGCACCCGTATGGCAATCAGGATCTCTCCCGGTTCGAGGGCGGTCAGGCCGGGACCCTTGAAAAACCGATCAAGGGCGATCGTTCGTTCGCCATCCGGGCCGACGACCGTTACCTGGGCGCCCAGGGCGATCAGGGCGGGGGCATTGTCCGCGGAGGGCGCGGCGTTACAGAGATTTCCCGCGACCGTGCCCATATTTCGGATCTGCACGTTGGCGGTTTCACCGGCGGCATAGGCTATTGCCGGGAAGTGTTTGCGGATGCCTTTATGAGCAGCCACGTCTCTGAGCAGCGCGCCTGCTCCGATGGTCAGTCCCTTCATTTTGCTAAACGAGATGCAATCGAGATCGGCCACGTTTTTCAGCCCGATAACGGCCTCGGGCGAAATCAGGCCGTTTCGCATTTTGACCATGAGATCGGTGCCTCCGGCCATTACCCGGGCGTTTCCGCCCATGTCGGCCAGGAGGCCCAGGGCCTCTTCGATGCTCTTAGGAGCATAATAGTCGAATTTGGGAAGTGTCATGGTTTTACCCGTTTTTTTCATTGAAGATTGATGGGCTGTTGCCCGAAAAGCTACTATAGTTTTCTTTTCTCTCGCCAAGGCGCAAAGATCTCAAAGATAAAGCATTTAAAGTAAAAATAATCATGTTATGCGAAATGCATCCATTGCGTGATCCTTAAGGTTGAATAAAAGTTCATTCACTAACTCTTGCCATGCATGGTCTTTGCCGCTGACGATATGGCCTCCACGATTTTGTTGTAGCCGGTGCAGCGGCACAGGTTGCCGGAAAGGGATTCCCTGATCTCCGACTCGCTGGGGGATGGGTTGTTGCTGAACAGATAGAGGGCCGACAGTTCCATGCCCGGTGTGCAGTAGCCGCACTGGATGGCCCCTTTTTCGATGAAGGCCTCCTGGATGGGGTGCAGGGCATCGCCTGTGGGGGCAAGGCCTTCCACCGTGGTGATCTCCTTTCCATCCATTTCCACCGCAAGGGTCAGGCACGAACTGACGGACCTGCCGTCCACAATCACGGTACAGGCGCCGCAGTCGCCCGACCCGCATCCCTTTTTGGTACCCGTCAGGTTCAGTTCTTCCCGCAACAACTCGTTGAGCGTTTTCCAGGGATCCACGGCAAGGCGATAATCGTCGCCGTTTATTTTTACGTGAATGGATGTCTTCATTGGTGTTTTCACTCCCTTTATCTAATCCCCCTCCCCTTTATCCCCTCCCACGAGGAGAGGGGAAACGGGTTGTCGAACAACCTCTCACCTCTGGATTTCACCGCCTGGCCATGCCTTCGCGCAGGAGTGTCGCCGCCAGGTCCCACGTCATCTCCAGGTGGTTTTTCCGGGACATGGCCGCCTTGCTGTTTTCCAGGTGAATGATACCCAGAAACGCGGTCCAGACGGTCTCGGCCAGGGTCCGCGGGTCGCAATCCATAAACAGGCCTTCATCGATGCCGTATTCCATGATCCTGCACATCAACTGGTAGTTCCGGGTGCCGGATCGGTCCAGCATGAGGCGCAGGTCCTCGGGAAGGCTTCGCAGCATTTCCCCCTGGTGGAAATAAAGCGTCGCATTGAAGCTCACCGGATCGACCTTGTAAAAGGTCCGGAAGCTTTTCCAGAAAGCGTCGAAGATCCGGTCCTTGCTCTCTTCTCGGTGATCGTAGATATACTGGAGCAGGTCGCCGAAGTAATCGGAGCGGGACACGATGGCATGGACGAATATTTCATCCTTTGTCTTGAAGTAGAGGTAGAGCGTGGCCCGGCTCAGTTCCGCCCGCGCGGCGATTTTTTCCATGGTGGTGGCATGATAGCCCACCTCGGCGTACACCTGCATGGCCGCGTTGAGGATGGATGCCTTCCTCTCATCCTTTTCCCTTTTCTTCCGCTCCTTGATTCCCATTTGTACCTGGTGATTACTCGAATGACACAGTGTCTATATAATAGGCGGAGTGTCTTTGGAAGTCAAGGGAAAATTTCAAGGTTGTCTTTTCGGGGCCCTTCGGCAGCTGGTAAGAGAGCCCGGTGGCCCGGGCGGCGACCCAAAGGGTAAGCGAAACGGGCCTGGTGAGAGGTTTTGACAAAGCCATCGTCCCGGGACAGCCGGAACCGAAAATCCGCGCGTCCGCGCCTCCCATGGACCAGTTACTGGTGTTGGTGGCCGATGTCTGGAAGGTCACTTCCTGTGAGTCTTTGAATTCCTCGTAGAAGTCGCTGTCGCCGCTCACATTGAACACGTCGCAATCGCCTTCGGGATGGTCCGGATCCAGCGGCAGGTAATCCACTCCTGAGTGCGGGTGATACCCTTTATCAGTACGATGTGGATGGTTTCCTGGTGAACAAAGCGGAAGGGGCTGACATCACGCAGTACGATTACTCATCCCGGGATGAATTGCTGAGTGTCGCATTTTTTGAATCCAAGGGGGGATTCATTTAAGTGAAATGTGAAATGGATTATATTTCGCTGAAATGGTTGCATCAAGGCTCAATCCGAACGGAAAAGGGGTTTCTGGCCGAACACTATGTGGAAATGCCTCGAAGCATGCTGCGCTATGCCATCGAGAAGTTTCCCGAGACGGAAAGGCAGTCGTATCTGCGCGGCGAGGCCTGAGTATCCAATGGTCGGATGCCGGGGGCTTCCTCTTTCCT
>JAFDKD010000240.1 GCA_019307165.1 Deltaproteobacteria bacterium
GAGGTGTTCCGGCTGCCCTCTACGATACCATGTCTTCAATGATATCCCTCACCGGCCTGATCCCCTTGATCAAGGCGCTGATCTGGCCGCCGCCTGCCGGGAACAGGTCGAAATCGCCGGTGGACCATGCCTTGCCCGCGTTGCCCATCTCGTATTCCTTGTCGAGGTCCGCGCCGGAAGCCATAAGCTCACCCAGCTTTTTGTTGATAATCGTCCGCATGGCCATGCCCCCCAGGGGCAGCAGCGTCGTTCCCCCGTCGCTGCAGCCCACGATGGCCTCTTTCCATGCCTGGGAGGCCGGGCTTTCCTCTGAAGCCAGAAAGGCAGTCCCGATTTGCACGCCCTCCGCGCCCAGGGCCCTGGCCGCCTGAAAGCCACGGCGGTCGGCGATGCCTCCGGCGGCCACGACGGGCACGTCCACCATGTCGCAGACCAGGGGGATGAGGATCAGGTTGGAGGATTCGGGACCGGTAGTGCGCAAGCCGCCCGATTCCGCGCCGGAAACGACCACACCGTCCGCCCCCGCCTCGGCGGCCTTGGCGGCCAGCGGCGCGGCCAGACCCACATGAAGAACCTTCATACCCAGTTCCTTGATCTTTGGATAGATCTTCTTCGGGGACCCCGCCGAGGTGGTCACGGTTTTGACGCCCGCCTCCGCCAGCAACTCAAGAATGGCGTCGTTGTTGGGGTTCATGGCAATCATGAGGTTGGCGCCGAACGGTTTGTCCGTCAGGTCCTTGACCTGGGCGACCATTTGCCCGATCTTTTCCAGGTCCGTGATAAACCCCAGGGCCAGCATCCCGAAAGCGCCGGCCTCGCAAACGGCCGCCACCATCTTGGGATCGTTCAGATGGCCGATGGGTCCTTGAATAATAGGATGCTTGGTGCCCAGAACTTCCAGAAGCTTTGACATAATACGACCTCCTATGCTGTTTTAAACCGCGCGGCAAACATCTCCTCCACCCTCGGCGGCGGCTTGACCTCTTCCGTCATCACCAGGTCGATGGCCTCGGCCTCGCATGTGGGCGTGCATACCCCGCAGCCGATGCAGAGCAACTCATTGACCAGGGCGGTACCTTCTTCACCAACCGATACGGCATCCATGGGGCAGCGTTCTTCGCACACCCCGCACCCGATACACCGGTCCGCATCCACCCGCGATACATAATTGGAGTTGGACACGGCGTGGATGCCCATCCGCTTCTGCGTGGTGATAAAGCTGCACGAGCACCCGCAGCAGTTGCAGATGGTGCTCAGGTGGCCTTCGATGTTGTCCGCCATTCGGAGAGGGACTTGTTCTGCATGGGAAGCCCCAGGGCGATCTCGGCTTCGTCTTCCGGAAAAAGGATCGCAAGAATCTCCATCAGTGCGGGCGACTTGGGCGCGCCCATGATGCCCTGATCCAGATGTTTGGCCAGCTTCTCGTAAAGATCCGCCTTCTCCATCTTTCACCTCCCTCTATTCTTAATTCATGGTACCACGGATAATAGACCGGTCGTCTAGTTATGTCAAGGCCGTTTGAAAAGTTTTACAAGGAGGCAACGCCAATATTGATTACCAGGGGAAATGCTTGGGAAAATCTATTACTTGACAAGACAGCGACTCCCAATTAAAGACGGTGGTTCACTGTAACTCCCTATTTTAAGAACAGAATTTATCGGTTGATATTTTTAATTTACGGATGAAACAGGATGGCCGCACGATAAAACGCCAAACCAGGGGGAAAAAAACCTCTCACCGAGCTCACGGAGATCCCAGAGAAAAAAACTGCCTGATTAGAGGCTTCATCCCTATATTACATATTATATCCGTGATATCCGTGTAATCCGTGGTTAAATTATTCTGTTTTTCCTGTTTATCCTGTCTGAATTTTTTTAAGGAGGAACGGCAACGATGGACGAAGAGGCGATCAAAAAACAAACCCAGGAAACCGCCAAGACCCTTTTCGGCAAAGGGATCAAGATGGATCCGCCCTATCTGATGTGGAAGGCCTTTGATCGGGACCTGGCCAACGATTTTTCGCGGTTCATCACCGGGAATCTTTACTCCAGAAAGGTCCTCACCCTGCCCGAGCGCCAGATGGTCACCTGCGCCATGCTGGCGGCCCTCAAGGCCAAGGATGAGTTAAGACTCCACGTGAACGCGGCCCTCAACGTGGGTTGCGATCCCCGAAAATTGGCGGAAGTCTTTTTCCAGGTCGCGACCTACGCGGGCATGCCCGCTGTAAACGAGGCGCTTGGCGTGTTCAAGAAAGTGCTTGAGGAGCGGGGCGAATGGCCCATCGCGCCTTGAATTTATTTGAATCATTATTAATTTCATCAGAACTATCGGCCCGGACCCGGTCAGGTCGTTCCGGGCGCCGGTTCGATTGTCCAATGAGGAGGCGGATTATCTGTTAGGACTATGACCCAAGACGACATCATAAAAACCACCCTGGAAGATATCAGTCAGGTCAAGAAAAGGCTTTTAGTGGAAGTGGCATCGCGTGAAGTCCAGAAAAAACTCAACCAGGCGTACAGGGATCTCGGGAAACAGGCCCGGGTGCCCGGCTTCAGGCCCGGAAAGATCCCCAGGGAAATCCTGGAAAGACGGTTCGGCGCCCAGGTGGAAGAGGATGTGACCCGCAATATCATGGGGGATACCCTGCCGAAGGCCATTGACGAATTCAAGGCATTTCCCTTGGGCCCGCCCGTCATCGAAAAAGAGGCCCTGAAAAAGGGAGAGGCCTTTACCTATTCGGCGCGCCTGGAGATCCGGCCTGAGTTTGAATTGAAGGATTGCACGGGGCTGACCGTCGATAAGGAAATAATGGAAGTGACCGACACCCAGATCGACGAACAGCTGATACGAATCCGGGAGTCTCAGGGCAAACTGAACGCGGTGGAAGATGACGGCCCCCTGAAAGCCGGCGACATGGCCGTGATCGATTACAAGGGCTTTGAGGACGATAAGCCGCTTGAAGGCATTGAGGCCTCCAATTTCATGCTGAAACTGGGGAGCAACGATTTCCATTCCGATTTTGAAGACGCCCTGGTGGGTCTTAAAAAAGGAGAGGAAAAAAAATTCCATGTGGATTTCGAAGCCGATTTCCGCCATTCCGGACTGGCCGGCAGGCATGTGGATTTCCAGGTGACGATTACGGATGTCAAGGAGATGGTCGTGCCTGACCTGGACGACGCGTTCGTCAAAGGACTTGACGCGGAACTGGAAACCGTTGACGACCTGAAAACGAAACTCAGGGAAACGATCACCGCCCAGGAAGAAAAGCGGATCGACCGCGAGGTCAAACAGCGGCTCCTTGAAACGATCGCGGCATCCGTCGATTTCGAGCTTCCTCAGGTGCTGGTGCAAAACGAACTTGATTTTGCACTCGAAAACGTCAATCAAAACCTGATCAGGTCCGGGTCCAGCCTGGAAAAGGCGGGCCTGTCCCCCGATAAGCTGCGGGAGGAATTTCGTCCCGCGGCGGAGAAGCGGGTCAAAGAGGTTCTTATCCTCGGGGAAATCGCGGGGAAAGAAAATATTTCCGTCAGCGAGGAGGACCTGGAGGAAAGCTTTAATAATCTGGCCGCCGACATGGGGCAGGATGCCGGCATGCTTCGCAAATATTACGAAGCGCGAAATATGCTGGATTCCATGAAGGACAAACTTCTGGAGGAAAAGACGTTGAAATACCTTCTGGAAAATGCGAAAATAGCTGAAAAGAAAAAAATAGAATTAAAGAATCACAAATCCGAATAGGAGATAATATAGATGCTGATACCCATGGTCATTGAACAATCGAACCGGGGGGAGCGGGCCTACGACATTTACTCCAGGTTGCTGAAAGATCTGATCATATTCATCGGCGAGCCCATGCATGATGCCATGGCCAACACAGTCATCGCGCAGATGTTGTTCCTGGAGTCCGAGGACCCGGACAAGGATATTAACCTCTACATCAATTCACCGGGCGGCGCCGTGACCTCCGGCCTGGCCATTTACGACACAATGGAGTATATTAAACCCGATGTGACCACCATCTGCATGGGCCAGTCAGCCAGTATGGCCGCCCTGCTTCTCGCCGCCGGCACCAAAGGGAAGCGCTACGCGCTGCCCAATGCCCGGATTCTCATTCACCAGCCCATGGGCGGGGCCCAGGGCCAGGCCACGGATATCGAAATTCATGCCCGGGAGATCCTGAAAATCCGGGACTCGCTCAATCGCATACTGGCCCAGCACACGGGCCAGCCCTTGAAACGAATCAGCAAAGACACCGACAGGGACTATTTCATGAGCAGCGAGGGTGCCAGGGAATACGGCCTTGTGGATAAGGTGATCACCCATCGTGAAATGCAGGCCTTAAAAGCCAGCAAGTAATACGGGGGCGGCAAATCATGACCAAAAAAAGCAATTCCAGTGACGACCTCCTTTGCTCGTTTTGCGGAAAAAGCCAGGACGAGGTGAAAAAACTCATCGCCGGACCGTCCGTCTACATCTGCGATGAGTGCATCCAGCTGTGCAATGAGATCATAGCGGAGGAATACAGCCAGGACGGCGCCGAGCAGGGCGCGGGGCAACTGCTGAAACCCGCCGAAATCCGGGCGATATTGGACCAGTATGTGGTCGAGCAGGACAAGGCCAAAAAGATCCTTTCGGTTGCCGTGCACAACCATTACAAGCGCATCAATACAAAAATCGACATGGAAGGGGTGGAGATCGAGAAAAGCAATATTCTCCTGATCGGCCCCACGGGCTGCGGCAAGACCCTGCTGGCCCAGACCCTGGCCAAGATCCTGAAGGTCCCCTTCACCATCGCCGACGCCACCACCCTGACGGAAGCGGGTTATGTGGGCGAAGACGTGGAAAACATCATCCTCAGCCTGGTGCAGATGGCCGATTACGACGTTGATTCGGCGTGCAAGGGGATCGTGTACATCGACGAGATCGACAAGATCGCCCGCAAGTCGGACAGCCCGTCCATCACCCGGGACGTGTCGGGCGAGGGGGTCCAGCAGGCCCTCCTGAAAATCATCGAAGGAACCCTCGCCAATGTGCCTCCGAAAGGGGGAAGAAAGCACCCCCAACAGGATTTCGTCAAGGTGGACACCAGCAATATCCTTTTCATTTGCGGCGGCACCTTCAACGGCCTGGACAAGCTCATCAGGGGCCGCACCGGCAGCAAGTCCATGGGGTTTGGCGCCGACATCAAAGGCAAAACCGAAATAAACATCAACGAAATCCTCGCCATGGTCCAGCCGGAAGACCTCATCAAATTCGGGCTGATACCGGAGTTCATCGGCCGGATACCCATTGTCTCCACGCTGGAGGAATTAAGCCTGGAGGCGCTGGTGCGGATCCTGAGCGAGCCCAAAAACGCCCTGGTCAAGCAGTACAAGAAACTGTTTGAACTGGAAAACGTGGAACTCACCTTTACCGAAGAGGCACTCGCCGCGGTGGCTAAAAATGCCGTCACCCGCAAATCGGGCGCGCGCGGCCTTCGGGCCATACTGGAAAACGTCATGCTGGATATCATGTATGACATTCCGTCCGAACCGCAGATACGCGAGTGTGTCATCAATGAAGAAGTCATCGAAAATGGGAAATCCCCCATTCTCGTTTACGAAAACCAGGTAGAATACGC
>JAFDKD010000241.1 GCA_019307165.1 Deltaproteobacteria bacterium
GGACGCCGATACCAAGCTCGTGCAATTCACCGCCGGGGGTCATGTGCTGGGGTTTCAGGAAGACCGGCTATACATGGCCACCGGCTCTCACGCTCTGAGGATCTCGTTCGGGGGCACCGCCGGGGTTTTGCCAATTTCAGACAGCGGGCCCTCCGACCCGAATAAAGCCATGCCCCTGATCCGGGTCGAGTATCGGGATCTATGGGAAGGCATCACCGTGATCTACGAGAGCACACCGGGCGGAGTAGTGAAGAGCACTTATCGTCTGGCTCCCAATGCCCGGGTTCGAGATATTCGGCTCGAGTACAGCGTGCCGGTGGGGCTGTCCGATGGCGGGTCCCTTCGTGTGGTGTTTAGAACCGGGATCCTCACCGAATCGGCACCTGTGGCGTGGCAGGAAATCGGGGGCCGGCGTGTGCCGGTACCGGTTTCCTTTCGCATCCTGGGGCAGAGGGAAGCCGGATTCACCGTGGGCGACTATGATCCTTTGCTCCCCCTGATCATTGACCCGACGATGGAGTGGAACACCTTCATGGGATCGTCGGCGACCGACTATGGTAGCGCGATCGCCGTCGATTCGAGCGGCAATGTGATTGTGGCTGGCTACAGCGACGCCACCTGGGGCTCGCCCGTCAATGCCCATGCCGGAGGTATAGATGCTCTTATCGCCAAGCTGAACAGCAGCGGTGTCCGGCAGTGGAACACCTTCATGGGATCGGCATCGATTGACTTTGCACAGGGCGTCGCCGTGGACAGCGGCGGCAACGTGGTGGTGGCCGGCAACAGCGATTCGACCTGGGGCTCACCCGTCAATGCCCATACCGGCGGTACGGATGCATTTGTGGCGAAGCTGGACAGCAGCGGCATTCGGCAGTGGCACACCTTCATGGGATCGGTGGCAACATCCGGCGACGCCGTCTCCGTTGATACCAGTGGCAACGTGTTTGTGGCAGGGACTGGTAACGCTACCTGGGGTTCGCCCGTCAACGCCTTTGCCGGAGTCCGCGATGCTTTCGTCGCCAAGCTGAATAGCAGCGGCGTCCAGCAGTGGCATACCTTCATGGGGTCGGGAATGAATGAATGGGGCCTGGCCGTCGCCGCGGACACGGCCGGCAACGTCGTTGTGGCGGGTTGGAGCCAAGCGACCTGGGGCGCACCCGTCAACGCTCACGCCGGGTTCATCGATGCATTTGCAGCCAAGCTGGACAGCAGCGGCAACAGGCTGTGGAACACCTTCATGGGTTCTGGGGCGATCGACCTTTGCGCAAGTGTCGCCGTGGATCCGAGCGGGAACGTTGTTATGGCGGGTCGGAGCGACGCGACCTGGGGCACGCCCGTCAGTGCCCACACCGGTGGCGCCGACGCGTTTGTCGCCAAGCTGAACAGCAGTGGCACCCGGCTGTGGAACACCTTTATGGGTTCCGGGGCGATCGAAGTTGGTGAAGGTGTCGCCCTGGATACAAGCGGCAACATTGTTGTGGCGGGTCGAAGCGACGCGACCTGGGGCACGCCCGTCAGTGCCCATGCCGGCGGTATAGATGCGTTTGTCGCCAAGCTGAACAGCAGTGGCACCCGGCTGTGGCACACCTTCATGGGATCGGCTTCGGGTGATTTTGCCGAGGGCGTCGCAGTGGACACGGGCGGCAACGTCGTTGTGGCGGGTTGGAGCCAAGCGACCTGGGGCACGCCAGTCAACGCCTTTGCCGGCGGGATTGATGCCTTTGCAGCAAAGATCGGGTCAGCCGGCATCACCAGTGTCACCTCTGCGTCGGCGGACGGCATTTACGGCATCGGTGCCGGCATCGATGTGACGGTGAACTTCACCGAACCGGCGACCCTCTCCGGCGGGAACCTGACCGTGAACCTGGACACGGGCGGCGCCGCGACCATCTCCCCGTTCGGCCCAGCTGCCAGCGCGTCGGGTACCTACACGGTGACGATCGGAGAGTCCAGCCCCGACCTGGATTCTAGTTCTCCGTTGGTGTTGGACGGCGGCGCCACCCTGCGGGATGCGGGCAGCTCTGACGTTACCCTGACGATCCCCGCCGGCCAGTCCCTGGCCGACAGCAAAGCCCTCGTGATCGACGGTATCGCGCCCGGTATCGCAAACGTCACCTCCACCAGCGCCGATGGCACGTACGGCGTGGGCGACGTCATCGACGTCACGGTGAGCTTCACCGAACCCCTGACCCTGTCCGGCGGCAATCTGACGGTGAATCTGGACACGGGTGGTTCGGCTACCATCACCCCGTTCGGCCCTGCAGCCAGCGCGTCGGGAACCTACACCGTGGCGCCCGGTGAAAACAGCCCCGACCTGGATTCCAATTCTCCGTTGGTGTTGGAAGGCGGCGCCACCCTGCGGGACCCGGCCAACAACGATGCAGCGCTGACCATCCCTCCCGGTCAGTCCCTGGCCGACAGCAAGGCCATTGCGGTCATCGGTCCTTTGGTGCTGGGAGAAATCCCCACCCTGTCCGAATGGGGGATGGCTCTGTTCGTCGGCCTGATTCTGATGGCATCGTTCGGGTTGATCAAAAGGCGAAACGCGCGGGGTGCGTAACGCACCCTCGGAACTGCGGCATGGGTGCCAAGGGTGCCACGTACACATTTACACACTTGTCATGGGTGCAACGCACGGGTGCCACGTACCTCACACGGGTGCCACGTACCTCATTGTTGCATCGTGAGTGGTACCCATCCTGCGCCCATCGGCGCCAACAACTGTGTAATTGTGAACGTGGCACCCGTGCAGTCCATGACGGCGGATCTGGCCGGGGCGTACCGGGACAGCGGCCGCTTCGACCATGCCGAGACCACCCTTCGCGCCCACTATTTGACTTCCGATAGCTTGGGAACCATATTTCCCAGGTAGAGACAGCCATCGGAGAGAATTGGGCGGTGCGAAAGGTCCCTATGCGAGTCTCTCTGCGCATTTGTGTTCTATGTCTTGCACTGACAACCAGCCTCTCACCCATCCTAGAGGGGCAAGATTTCTGCTGCCTTAGACTTGCGCTATTTTCACCCATCTCCATGCCTTCTGTGCAGGAATATGATGCATCCGGAATGATTTCAGCCGCTTGGTACGGCTCACTCCGGGAATCCAATATCCTGGATTGTCCGATGGTCTACGAAGAACTCAGTTCGGAAGGTCGGATCGAGCTGGACGAGCTGGTGGAAGCCATCGGAGAAGCTGTGGGAGCCCCATCCGATCCCCAGGCCCGCGAAGCACTGAAAAATCTCCTGGATGTTGACTACATATGGAAGGGCACACTCACTCTCAACCGTGTGGATGAGATCGAGCCGGGTTATTGGGAAGAGGGATATTTGGGAAAAAAGGACTACGTCCCGGGACAAGCATACGGAGATTGGACTCTCAACATGAAGCTCGTCAATGTGCAGTTTGATGAGGTTGTCCAAGAAGGAAGCACCTCTTGGACAGGGAGCGCCTCCGGATCGGGGAGTGGAGCCATAAAAAATCTGGCACGGACGTTCTTCTCACCTGTTGATGATCTCATTTACGACTACGAACAGATCCCCTGGTCGTGCACAGTGGAACCTGAAGAAGACCAGCTATCCGTTGGTGACACGATGTCCATCACGATCAAGAACATCAAAGATCCAAAAGGTCGAGAGCCCAAGCCGTGGCAGCGCATCGTGGTCAAGGTGGAAAGAGGGGAGATAACCAATGGAGTGAAGACGTTCGAAGAAAGATCTTATGCATTTCTCGCGGACGACGGCGAAATAGAGGTGAAATACAAAGCTCCCGAGCACTGCAGAGAATCGGGTACGGAGAAAGTCACCGTCTACAACTCCTGCGATTGGGGACAGGAGTGGGTGAGGCCGTTGGGCACGACTGCGAAAGGAAAAGGAATTGGTGATGATGAGTTCGAGATTTCCTGCGATTGGAAAGGCACGATCGAATCCATCTTTGAAACGCGTTCGACGGGAGATCAATCGCTCATTTCGTCCATTCTCTTGGATGACGGCGAGTTCAAAGGAAAAACCAGTTGGTCAATGGACGTCGTATTCAAGCTCAACCGCGGAAATGATAGGGTCAAGATTTATGACTTGAAATCGGCGAGATTCTGGTTTTCTGACGAAGTCGAAGGCGAGCTCGAGCTGGAGGAGAAGAGCCGAAAAGTGACTATCAGCGGCGCAGATAAGAGTCAGGTCAGAGGCAGGAATCTGGGTCGATCAGAATGCAATCTCGAGCTCGTTTTCGATCTTGAAGCCAAGACGTACAGGATCGAAGGGTTCCTTCAGGTTGGAAATATCCAGAGCTATGGAAAGGGTCGGTTGCAGGCCAATATCGAAGGGCTCAGAGTAGACGAAAAAGACTCCGAGGAAGGAGTGGATGAGTACAGCGAGGACATCTATATCGAAGGTAAATATGCAGGAGATATTCCATGGGTGTTGGCAGGAAAGATCGATGAGATTGAAGAAACGCCTCCGGAGTTCCAGGAGTTTCTCGAGGGAATTGCTGGAGATGTGAGTAGCGAAATTCGCTGGAAACTCGACAGGAAGGGAAAAGACTGAATTTGTGAGTCGATACTTCATTATTGAAGACATCAATATTTGGAGAGAGATCAAGGCTGATTTAGGCAGGTGAGGCCGGGTTTCCTGGATTCTTGAGGGAGGGATGGATACATGGCACAGCACAGATTCTCGAAGGTTCTCGGACTGATTTTCCTCGTTGTCTGTGTCGCTGTCCCAGGCGCTGTGCAGGCGGATACATACATCAAGCAGAAGAACCACACGGACGGTTATTCGATGATGGGGCAGAATCAGCCGGCCAAGGACGATCTGTTCGTGACCTGGATGAGCGAGGATAAGGCCCGGATGGACCATGGCGAGGACACATCGATCATCATCCGGCTGGATACGATGAAGATGTACATCGTCAATCATGCTGAAATGACGTATGTGGAAATGGCGATCGGTGGCAAGGACGACATTTTTTCGAATGCCATTTCCGGCTCGGGCCTTTCCGCCGAGGAACAGGCCGAGGCCAAGAAAATGATGCAAGGATTCGCCGAGATGATGAAGCCTGAGGTCTCTGTGACGGAAACAGGCGAGACTCAGGAGATCAAGAATTGGACGTGCAAGAAATACGACATGACGATGAGCATGATGGGAGCCACAACCAGGTCCGAGGTCTGGGCCTCAGAGGATGTCAAGATTGACTACGAGCTGTACCGCAGCCTTACCTACTCGGTCATGGGACAAACGCCTGGGATTGAGGACATGATGAAAGAAATGGGGAAAATAAAGGGCATCGTTGTGCTTTCAACCAGCGCCACATCCATGATGGGTATCGATGTCAAAGGCTCTCAGGAGCTTGTCGAGGTTTCGGAAAGACCTGCCCCCGCGGGAACATACGAAGTCCCTTCCGATTACAAAAAAGAGGGCCAATAGGCACGCCACATCAGCATCAGCATCGGAGCATCAGCATCGGTGCCAGGTCCGCAGTTCTGTAGTTATCGAGCCGTAACTGTGGACCTGGCACCTGTGCGGTGAATTCGTATTTGACGACGTCAACCAAGCCGCCGAATTTTTCGGCACGGCTCGCCGCATCCGCGGATCGGTGGCATCAGCCAGTCGTCGTTGCCCTCG
>JAFDKD010000955.1 GCA_019307165.1 Deltaproteobacteria bacterium
CATGTGCCTGCCACCAAGGACCCAAAATATAGCCCGATGGGCACCCCTGAGATATCCATATCTATTCTGCTGTCCCGCCGTGATTTCCAGCGCGTGAGGTACTGGCACGTAATCACACGTTTAAGTGTCGGAGAACGGACCACTATATATTGATCCGCGTCCCAAATTGACACAAAGCCCCGCCTCGGATATCCTGAATTGTATAAACACTTTAACTATATGATTCTCAGACCCCACTGAAAATGAGGCTCTTCAAGAAAATCAAGGGTGGGAATGCGCCATGAAAAGACTTTTTCTCCTCACGGCAACGCTTATTGTACTTACATTTTTTCACTCACGGCTCTATGCACAGCCTGTATGCAAGTTGGAATCACTGCCCCACCTGCCAGACGTCGCCATCACGTCGGTCACGCAAGAAACTCAATACGCGCCGCACTGCAAGGTGGCGGGTGTGATTGGCACAGAGATCCACTTTGAACTGCTCTTGCCTGAGAAATGGAATGGCAAGTTTGTCTTTGGTGGTGGAGGCGGTTTTGTAGGGTCGGTCGTGAATTTGGCTTCGGGCTTGTACGGTGCTGTACAGTCCGGGTATGCCACGGTGGGCACCGATACGGGACATCGAGCCCATTCTCTGGATGCCAGTTGGGCACTCAACAACATGGAGCGCATCGTAAACTTCGGCCACATGGCCGTACACCGCACCACTGTAACAGCAAAGGCGCTTATCAAAGGATATTACCAACAAGACATCGCCCGAAATTACTTTATTGGCTGTTCGCGGGGCGGCGGGCAGGCCTTGATGGAAGCCCAACGCTATCCAGATGATTTTGACGGTATTGTGGCGGGTGCGCCAGCGTATAACTGGACGATAGGGCTTGGAGCGGGAACGATGCAAATCATGCAGACCATGTATCCGGATCCCAACAACCTGCAGGAGGCCGTGATCGGGCCCAGAGAGCAGCAGCTGATAGAATCGGCGTATCTGGAAAAATGTGACGCGCTTGATGGGATTGAAGACGGCATACTGAACGACCCCAGGCGGTGCCAATTTGATGTGGCAACGTTATTGTGCAAAGGCAAGAAAACCGATAGTTGTCTGACCAGAGCACAACTCGCCGCGGTCAAAACCGTCTATGAGGGGCCAAAAGACAAGCATGGCAAGCTGTTCTATGGCTTCCCGTTTGGCGGCGAAACCGACGCGGGAGGTTGGTCTATGTGGGTGGCGGGTGGCCTCCAGGAGGGTTTAGGCTCGGATTTTCCTGCGCCTATCACCCCAGCAGCGCATTATTCCTTTGGCAATGGCATCATGAAATACCTGATCTATCATGACCCGGATTGGAATTATAGCACCTATAAATTCGATACCTTTCGTGAAGACGCGAAGCTGGCAGGAAACACACTCAATGCCACCAGCCCTGACCTTGATGCATTTCGCAAGCAGGGTGGCAAACTGCTGATGTACACCGGTTGGTCGGATGTCGCGATTACTGCGCTCGGAACGATTGGTTATTATGAAGATGTTATCGCGCACGATAAAACCGCAACGAACGATGTACGATTGTTTATGATGCCGGGCGTTGGGCATTGCTTTGGGGGAAAAGGACCATCATGGGTGAATTATCTGATTGAAATCGACAGGTGGGCGGAAACAGGCAAGGTGCCCGATCAGATTACTGCCTATTTTGTTGATGAAAACATGCATCCAACAGGTTCAAGACTTTTGTGTGCGTATCCGCAAATGGCGAAGTACGATGGTAAAGGAGATCCCCGAGATGTATCGAGTTTTAGTTGCGTTGAGGAGGATTAGGTTTCGAAATTTCTGGAAAGAAAACTATTCCTGAAAACAACGGGGTGGACCCCGTGGGGGGTGTCACCCCTTCCATTTAGCCGTATAGGTTTTCAATCCATCTTATGGCCTCGACATCGCTGATCGTCCCCAGATACCGCTGCGTGGTTGACAGGTTAGCGTGACGGAGAATGACCTTGCTCACGATTTCTATGGGAACACCTGATCGGGATGCATAGGTGGCTGCATGACGACGAAGATCATGGGGCCTGAGTTTGATACCGACCATTTTCCCGGATTTTGAGACCATCGCCCTGGCGGCTTCGTAGGAAATCGGAAAGATGCGATTAGCCGGGCTCTTGCATACCTGCATAGCGTAACTGCGAAGACGGTCGGCCACCTTCTGGGGGATGAACACAATCTCATACTCTTTTCCGCTTTTCGGTTCCTGAAGGATGAGCTTTCGATCTTTAATATCATTCAGTGTGAGCTTCAGCACTTCCCCGATGCGCATGCCTCCACGGGCCATCAGCTCAAGGATCAGTCGATTGCGTACATCGATGGTCCTGAAAATGACCTCGTCAACGGTTTCCTTTTCGATGATTTCCCATCTCGATAGCACCCTCTCTCGGTACAGTTTCCGAACCATGGGTGTATCACACGGATTTCCCGCGCCGGGAAAGATGTTATTGCGAACAAAGTTGAAAAATGATGAAAGGTGGGTGAAGCGGAGTCGCTTGGTGTAAGGTTTGTTGCCGTTGGTGAATCGGTTCAGGAATGACAGGACATCATCAGGTGTAACTTGATCGATATCGGTATCACCGAATTCCTCGCAGAAGAGACCGATGATGGCCCGATACGCCCGAACGGTATTTTTTTTTGGAATGGGTAGTGTGGTAATCGATCCAGACTTTGGCTGCTTTTGACACTTTCATGGCTTACCTCCTTTTTTGGCGTTTGACATTTGTTTAAGACCTGAGGTAAGCCTATGATATCCAAAAGATATATGCAAACCAAATGTAATTTCAGCCAGTTAAGTTCGTGGCACGCAGGCAAAGGTTTTGACAAAGCTGGGATTTGTGAGGTATTCTCAATTAATCTGCAATCGGCAGAAAAACGGATGCATTTCCGCAAAGGGTAATGCACCCGTT
>JAFDKD010000242.1 GCA_019307165.1 Deltaproteobacteria bacterium
AACGGGGGCAAAGGGCAGATGGCGGAGGGCAGATGGCGGAGGGCGGAGGGCAGATGGCGGAGGGCGGAAGTCAGTTGGACCGACGGTCTTATTGACCGAATGCCGATCCATAGCAGCATCGACTTTGCATAGGTTTTTTGAGGAAAAGGATGCCCTTATTTTTCCCCTTGAATTCCGCCATGAACTGAGGATATGGTAACACGCTGATTACGCAGGCTAGTTTCCATTCAGAAATGCCCTTCTCGGCATATTTGATGTGAAAATGACCCCGCACTCATAATTCATTTATGCATGAGCGTTAACATAAGCCCATCCATTTATATGGAATGACTGGAGACAGACGATGAAACTTGCAATAAGTGGCAAAGGGGGTGTGGGAAAAACCACGTTCGCCGCATTCCTGATTCGGGCGCTCGCCAACGAGGGCAAGCGGGTCCTGGCTATTGACGCGGACCCTGACGCCAATCTGGCACAGGCCCTGGGCGTGGAAAACAGCGACAAGATCGTGCCCATCTCGCTCATGAAGGAGCTGATCGAAGAGCGCACGGAAGCCAAGGTGGGGTCCATGGGCTCCTTTTTCAAATTAAATCCCAAGGTGGACGATCTCCCTGAAAAGCTCTCGGTGCAGGTTGACGGCATCAAGGTCATGGTCATGGGCGGCGTCAAAACAGGGGGCGCCGGGTGCATATGCCCGGAGAGCACACTTCTCAAGATGCTGGTCAGGCATATCGTATTGTCCCGTGACGAAGCGGTGGTGCTGGACATGGAGGCCGGCCTGGAGCATCTCGGCCGCGGTACGGCCATGGCGGTGGACCGGCTGGTGGTGGTGGTGGAACCGGGAAGACGGAGCATCGAGACCGCCCATCAGATCAGGCAGTTGGCATCCGACATCGGTGTCAAGCGCTTGAGTTTTGTCGGCAACAAAATACGTTCGGACAAGGATCGTGAATTTCTTCTCTCCCAGATGCCCGATTTTGATTTCCTGGGATTCATCCCCTACAAGGCCAGCATTATCGAGGCGGACCTGGAAGGGCGCCCTCCCTTTGAGAAGGACACGGAAACGTTGGCCGCGGTCAACGATATGCTGGTGAAACTTCGCACTTGACAAGACGTCCGAATTATCTATTATCTTCGCTTTTCGTTACGATGCAAAGGCAGCCTTGTCACGGGCAATGGAAACCGGGTTCGCTTGCCTCATCCCGGTTGTATCGGGAGAATTGCGGAATACCGGAATTATGGAAAATTGGAATAATGGGTTTTAGAGAATTGGAGACGATACCATGACATCAAACAGAATTCACAACTTCAACGCCGGACCCGCGGCCCTGCCGCTGCCCGTGTTGGAACAAATCCAGTCCGAATTGCTCGACTACCAAGGCTCCGGAATGTCCGTCCTGGAGATGAGCCACCGCTCAAAATGGTTCGATCAGATCATCAATGACGCGGTTGCCCGGGCCCGGCGCCTGCTCAATCTGGGAGACGACTTTTACGTACTCTTCATTCAGGGCGGCGCCAGCATGCAGTTTTTCATGCTGGCCATGAACCTGGGCTTGGAAGGCAAGCCGGTGAACTATATTAACACGGGCACCTGGTCCACCAAAGCCATCAAGCAGGCCGAGATCCTGGGCAAGGACGTGCGCGTGCTCGCTTCCTCCGAAGACAGGGACTTCAGCTACATCCCCAAAGACTTTGCCGTTGACAAAGACGCGGCCTATCTTCATTTCACGTCAAACAACACCATTAAGGGAACCCAGTGGGCCCGGTTTCCCGAGGGACAAGGCGCACCCCTGATATCGGACATGTCTTCCGACATCATGAGCCGCCCCATGGATGTGTCGCCGTTCGGCCTCATTTACGCGGGCGCCCAAAAGAATATCGGCCCCGCCGGCGTGGCCCTGGCGATTATCCGCGAGGACATGCTGGCGCGCGTCCCCAAAAATCTCCCGGACATGTTGAAATACACCACCTATGTCGAGAAGAATTCTCTCTACAATACCCCCTCCTGCTTTGTCATCTACACCGTCGGCCTGGTGCTCAAGTGGGTGGAGGAGACCATCGGCGGACTGGCGGAAATGGGACGAATCAACCGGGAAAAGGCGGACATGCTTTATGGTTTTATCGATGCCGGCGACTTTTACCGGGGCACCGCGGATATTGACAGCCGATCCCTCATGAACGTCACGTTCAGACTTCCCGACGAGGACCTGGAAAAAGCGTTTGTGGAAGAAGCCCTCAAGGAGGGGCTGGGCGGACTCAAAGGTCACCGATCGGTGGGCGGATGCCGGGCCTCCATCTACAATGCCACCGGGCTCGATGCCATACAGGACCTGGTGTCATTCATGAAGGCGTTTGAAAAAACGAAGGGTTAAACATAGGCCCACTGGATTATTTTTTCTCGCCAAGAACGCCAAGGAAGCAAAGAATGTCTCTCACAGAGTCACAGAGGGCACAGAGTAAGGAATAATCATTTTGGCGTGAGTTTCTTCTCCGTGTTTTTTGTAACTATCTGGTTAATCTTGCTTGTCATGGCGTAACTGCGGCAGCAGCGAAAACGGATTATCCTTTCAAATTTTCTCTTTGCGATCTTTGCGCCTTTGCGAGAAAATATCTTTTCACTCAGTATTGATATACGCGTACCACAAAAATAAAAGATTTCGCTGTTTTCCATTTTCTAATTTCAATCTCCAATCTTCAATTTTCAATCTTCAATGCTCACTTTAAATGGGAGGTGCCAGATTGAACCGGACCCGGATTGCGGACGTTCTCTCAAAGGCGGACATCGGCGCCAGGCTGACGGTCATGGGCTGGGTCCGTACCCGGAGGGATTCCAAGGGCGGGTTTTCATTCATCGAAATCAATGACGGATCCGCCTTGAGCGGGCTTCAGATCGTCGCCGATCAAGACCTGCCCAACTACCGGACCGAAGTTCTGAAGCTTCAGACCGGCTGCGCCATCCGGGCCGCCGGCACCTTGGCCCAGTCCCCCGGCAAGGGACAGGCCGTGGAACTCCACGCCGGGGAAATCGAAGTCCTGGGCTGGGCCGACCCCGATATTTACCCCCTCCAGAAAAAGCGGCATTCCTTTGAATTTCTGAGGACCATTGCCCATCTGAGGCCGAGGACGAACACCTTCGGGGCGGTGGCGCGGGTGAGAAACGCCGCAGCCATGGCCATCCATCGCTTCTTTCAGGACCGCGGATTCATCTATCTCCACACCCCCGTCATCACGGGCAGCGATTGCGAAGGCGCCGGAGACATGTTCCGGGTCACCGCATTCGATCTGGACGACGTTCCCAAGACAGAGGGACGCGCGGCTCTCGAAAAGGATTTCTTCGGGGGACCGGCCGGCCTGACCGTGAGCGGCCAACTGGAAGCGGAGATCTACGCCCTGGCCATGGGCGACGTCTACACCTTCGGCCCCACCTTTCGCGCGGAAAACTCCAACACGTCTCGCCACCTGGCCGAGTTCTGGATGGTGGAGCCGGAAATGGCCTTCTGCGACCTGGAATGCAACGCGGCCATTGCGGTTGAATTTCTGAAGTATATTTTCAGCTATGTGCTCGAACACTGCACGGAGGACATGCGGTTCTTCAACCGATTTATCGACAACACCGTGCTTTCGACCCTGGAGGGCCTGGCGGACGCCGATTTCGAGCGCCTGACCTACACCGAGGCCGTCGATCTTCTTTCCAAGGCCGGTGAGCAATTCGAATTTCCCGTAAGCTGGGGGGTGGACCTGCAATCGGAACACGAACGCTACCTGTGCGAAAAGGTCTTCAAAAAGCCCGTGGTGGTGACCGACTACCCGAAATCCATCAAGCCCTTTTACATGAAGCTGAACGCGGACGGCAACACCGTGGGCGCCATGGACGTGCTCGTCCCCAAGGTGGGGGAAATCATCGGCGGGAGCCAGCGCGAGGATGACTACGACACCCTTCTGGCGCGCATGAAGGAGACGGGTCTCAATCCCGAGGACTACTGGTGGTATCTGGAACTTCGCAAGTTCGGTTCCGTCCCCCACGCCGGTTTCGGACTGGGGTTCGAGCGCCTCATCCAGTTCATCACCGGCATGGCCAACATCCGCGACGTCATTCCCTTTCCCCGCACCCCCGGCAACGTGGCGTTTTGATCCTTGAGATGCCGTCGCATCCCGGAGCGATACTTGCCGTCTGACGGCAGAGGTGAAAAATACCGGCCATGCCCTGGCAATATTACCATACGGTCTGGTTCATCATGGGGTTCGGGTGGATTTCACTCTACCTGGTCCGAATGGCCATAGCGCCCCTGCTGGGCATGATCATGGCCGAATTTCAAATCTCCTACGCAACGGCCGGATTGCTGTTCAGCGCCATCCTCTATTCATATACCCTGATGCAGATCCCTTCCGGATATCTGGGAGACCGGTTCGGCAGGCGGAACATCCTCATCTTCGGCACCCTGGCCTGGTTTCTCCTCTCCCTGGGAACGGTGCTGGCGAATACGTTTGCCCTATTGTTTGCGTTACGGTTTGTCACCGGGCTGGCGCACGGCGTCTATTTTGGAAACGACCGGCCCACCGTCGTTGCCGTGACACCCCCCGAAAAACTGGCCCAGGGCCAGGGGATTTCATTCACCGGGCTCGCTTTGGGGTTTTTCCTGGCCGTGGTCCTGGCCGGTGTGATCGCCGATATCATCGGCAGCTGGCGTTGGGTGTTCGCGCTCTTCTCCATACCCTCCCTGATCACTTCGTTTCTGGTTTACAAGCACATTAAGGAACCCGGACAATCGGGCCCGGAAGCGATTCCGGTCAAGGCCCTGTCCGCGTATCGAACGGCCCTGGGCCGCAGGGACCTGTGGCTCATGTACCTGGCGGGATTTGCCATGCTGTACGGCTACTGGGTGGTGGCCACATGGATGCCCGCCATCTATCGGGACATGGGGATTCAGGGGGTCGCCGCCGGTTCGCTCCTTTCGGGGCTGCTCGGACTGATCGGGGTGCCGGGCCTCATCATCTCGGGCAGGCTGAGCGATGCGGCGGTTCGAAAGGGGTACGCGCGCAAAAACGCCATCGCCCTGTACCTGAGCGTGTGGACCGCGCTGACGCTGGCCATGGGATACGCCATCCAGGTGCAGGCGCCCAGCGTCCTGATCACCGTCCTGTTTCTCGGCTCGGGCCTGGTCGTGTTCGGGACCTGGTCGCCCTACTATGCGCTGCTCAGCGAACTGGCGCCGCCGCAAATCGTGGGGACGGTCTTCGGTTTGGCCAACTTCATCGGTTTCCTGAGTGCCTGGGTCGCCCCTCATTTCACGGGGTGGATTAAGGACACCACGGGCTCCTTTGCCGGAGGCCTTTATGTGGCGGGGGCCGTACTGGCCGTCGGGACCCTCCTGATTCTGGCGGTCGGAAGACCGACGCGGTCGCAACCGGCAGGCCCATAATGGAATCGTAAAGATCCGGGTCCATAGGATCCGGCTTTGAGGCCGCCCCCATAGGGGGCCTTGCAGCAACCAAGTCCTGTAAGTGATGCACCCATTAGGTGTCAGGTGTCAGGAAAGGATTTGTTTTAACCAAACGCTGGAAAATCAAGTGGGGGCAATTTCAGCAACACACAGCGGCGT
>JAFDKD010000243.1 GCA_019307165.1 Deltaproteobacteria bacterium
TTCGATTACGTCATGCCGGACATGTCCTATTTCGCGGTCCTGATCGCCGTGTTTACCTCGGCGGTGTTTCTGCTCTTTCCTGCGACAAAAACCGCTCCCAGGGACCGGATTCCCTGGTATGACGGGGTTCTCGCGGCCGCGTGCCTGGTGGGCCCCACATATGTGTTCGTGTTTAACATGGACATCATTCTCAACGGGTGGGAGGTATTCCCTCCCCTCTCGGGCAAGATCGTGGCATTCCTCACCTGGGCCGTCATCATCGAGGCGGTGCGGCGGACCGGGGGGACGCTGCTGGCGAGTGTCATCCTTCTGGTGTCGGTCTACCCGTTGTTCGCCCATCTCTGCCCGGGCATCCTCATGGCCAAGCAGTACAGCCTTTCACGTATACTGGGGTTTCATCTGCTGGGCATGCAAAGCATCTTCGGGCTGCCCACGCAGGTATTCTGCCGCCTGCTTGTCGGTTACATGATCTTTGCCGTGGCCCTGCAGATCACGGGCGCCGCCGCCTTTTTCATCAATTTCTGTCTCTCCCTCCTGGGGGGCGTCCGAGGCGGTGCGGCCAAGGTCTCCATCCTGTCCAGCGCCTTTTTCGCCACCATGTCGGGCAGCGCCATCGCCAACGTGGTGACCACGGGCGCGGTCACCATTCCCACCATGAAACGCCTGGGCTATCCGCCCTATTACGCCGGCGCCATCGAGGCCTGCGCATCCAAGGGCGGCGTGCTCACGCCGCCCGTCATGGGGGTCACCGCATTCATCATGGCCGACTTTATCGGCGTATCCTATGCGCAGGTCTGCCTTGCGGCGGCTCTGCCGATTCTCCTTTACTGGATATCCCTGTTCGCTCAGACCGATTTCTACGCCGCCAAGATGGGCCTGAAGGGACTCCCGAAAGAGGAACTGCCATCCCTGGTTAAAACCTTGAAAGAAGGATGGTTCTACGTGGTGGCCCTCGGGGTTCTGGTGTACATCATTTTCTTTCACCGCACCGAAGCGCTCGCCCCCTACTATGCCACGGCCGTCCTGCTGGGCCTGGCCAATTTTCGAAAGGAAACCCGCATCAACAAGGCCACTGTTTTCCAACTCACGGACGGGACGGGAAAAATCCTGGCCGAACTCATGGGCATCCTGGTGGGCGTGGGCATGATCATCGGGGCCCTGTCCCTCACGGGCACGGCCCACGGGCTTTCCGGGAGTCTGACCCGCCTGGGCGGCGACCACATGTTTCTTTTGCTGATCATCGGGGCCATCACCAGCTTCCTGCTGGGCATCGGCCTGACCATATCGGCCTGCTACATCTTCCTGGCCATGCTGCTGGCGCCCACGCTCGTGGGCCTGGGCATTCACGAGATGTCGGCCCATCTGTTTCTGGTCTACTGGGGGTCGGTCTCCTACATCACGCCGCCGGTGGCCCTGGCCGCCTATGCGGCGGCCAGCATCGCGGGAGCCAACCCTTTAAAAACGGCCAATCAGGCGGTGAAGCTGGGCTTCGTGTCATTGCTGGTTCCCTTTTTCTTTGTATACGAACCCGCCCTGGTCGGGCACGGCACCGCTTTCGAAATCCTTCGGGCCATGGCCACGGCCGCTTTCGGCATCATTCTTTTGAGTTCGGGGTTCGAGGGGTACACGTTTTTTCTCAAGCGAATTTCATGGCCCGTACGCATCATATTCATGGCAGCGGGATTTCTGGTATTCAGCCCCAACAAACTGGGTGATCTTGTGGGCCTGTGCCTGTTGATATTAGCCATATTGATCCATTTCTATGGAAATACCTTTATCGGCGGCAAGGCCCCGGAGAACAAGGCAAAACCTCCGTTTGGCTGGATCCCCGTCTGCGCGGGTCGGAGATCCCGCCGCTTTTTGGCGGGGGATGACGGAAAAAGGGTTTGAACCGTGATACATTAATCATTAAGGAGACAATCAATGGGTAAGATCATCGGCATCAACCATGTCGCGTTTGTGGTCAAGGACCTGGAGGAATCCATACGGAACGCCGTGGATGTCCTGGGCGGCGAATTCATCCTGAAATTCGAAAGCACGGGCGGGAAATACATCGGCACGTGCATCCAGCTCGGAGACAGTATCGTCAGCTACCTCCAGGCCACCGATGAAAGCAGTTTTATCGCCAAGCACCTGGAAAAAAGGGGCCCGGGCGTACAGCATATGGGCCTGACCATCGAGGGCCTGGATGAATACGTGGCCGATCTGGAGGCCAAAGGGATCCGCGTGGAAAAGAGCGACATGGGAGACGAGAAATTCAAGGAAGCGTTGGTGGGCCCGAAAACCGGCCAGGGCGTGGTGCTGCAACTGATGGAATGGCGGGACGGCACCATGGACACCACACCCCAGGGCAAGGAACAGCTGAAACGGAAGTATCGCGAAACGCCCGGATTGAAGATTCTTGATGAATAAACCTTGCAGAGGCAAGGTTTATATTGAAAAATAAATATTAAGAAAGAGGAGCGTCATGTCGGAACTCACCGGAAGGCACTATATGATCGCCGCCATAAAACGGCAGCATCTGGACAGGATCCCGATCACCACCTTGATCGGTCCCTACTGCGCAAGGCTCACCCCTTACAGCGTCCGGGACATCCTGACGAATGCCAGAAAAAGCGCTGAGGCGCACCTGGCGTTTTATGAGCGGTTTCAACCGGACAGCCTCATCGTGTACAACGATATCTACCTGGAGGCCGAGGCTGTCGGGTGCGAACTGGAGTTTCCCGAAGACAACATCGCGCACACCAAGGGACCGCTGATCAAGGACCCGGCCGACCTGGCCAAGCTGAAAGTGCCGGACCCCAAAAAAGACGGCAGGATCCCATTCTTCCTGGAAGTATGCGAGCGGGTGGCTGAAAAGGTTCGAAAGACAGGCACATTGGGATTGGGTCAATGCGGCCCGTGGAACCTGGCCATGCATCTCCGGGGCGCCGAGCAGATGCTGATAGAAGATGTCCTTGAGCCTGATTTCGTCCACGAACTCATGCGGTTCACCACCGAGGTGGTGCGTACCATGGGGGATGCCCTGATCGATGCCGGTTTTCTGCCGTCCTTTGGCGAGGCCTCGGCCTCATGCAGCCTCATATCGCCCCAAATTTACAAGGACTTCATCAAACCCTATCACACGGAACTGATCGAGTATTTCAAGGCCAAGAAGGCGCCCCCGTCCATGCACATCTGCGGATTCATCGATCCCATGATGGAAGAGGTGCTGGAGACGGGAGTAAACTTCTTCAGTCTGGACGCGCCCTCATCTCTCCAGAAGCTGGTCGATTTGACACAGGGCAGGGTGACCATCATGGGCAACGTACCCACACCTCTCTATGCCCAGGGGAGCAAGGAAGACATGGAGGCGGCCGTGGACAGCTGCCTGGAAACCGCCGCCCAAGGAAGCGGCTACATCCTCTGTTCGGGCTGCGAAATCCCGTATAACTCTACGGAAGATCGCATCGAGCACTTTTTCACATATGGAAAGCAGGCGGGAAAGGAATTTCTCGACCGGCTGCGGGAGAAAAAACCGGAGTTGTTTGCCAAGGAGAAGTGATTTCTTGATTTGGGCAACCGCCTGTTTTTGACTAAAAGTTTTTCTCGCCAAGATCGCCAAGAGCGCTAAGAGGGCAAAACCCTCTTCAAGATTTCTTTCTTTGCGACCTCCGCGCCTTTGCGAGATAAAGCAGTCTTACGAGGGTACGTTGAGCAACCGCCTGTTGCCGGTGGATCAGGCTGTTACTTAAACATCTTATTCAATATCTGCACCGCGTGCGCCGCATCCTCGGCATACACGTCGGCCCCGATCTCCTGCGCGAATTTCTCCGTCACAGGGGCCCCGCCCACGATCAGCGTCACAGCGTCTCTCAACCCGTCCTGCTCAAATAGGGCGACCACGTCCCTCATGCCGCCCATGCTGGTGGTGAGCAGGCTGGACACCCCCACGATTCGGGCCCCGTCCCGCGCCGCCTGGACGAACCGTTCCGGGGGCAGGTCTACACCCATATTCTCGATTTCGAACCCGGCCCCTTCCAGCATGATCGCCACCAGGTTCTTTCCCACATCGTGCAGGTCCCCTTTGACCGTGCCCACGGCCACCCGTATCCCTTTTCCGGTTCCGCCTTTCACCAGATAGGGCCTCAGGGTGTCCATGGCGGACTGCATGGTGGATGCGGCGCGCATCACCTCGGGCACGAAATACTCCCCGGCACGCCACATGTCGGAGACCCGGTTCATGGCCGGGATTATGGCGTCATCCACCAGACTGGCGGGGGAAATGCCGGCGTCTACCGCCTCCCCTGCCATAGCTCCGATCTCGTGCTTTCTACCTTTGACTACCGCTTCGTTTATCTTCGCCAACCAGTCCATGGACATCTCCTTAGAATGTACCCTGTCGATGACAGTAATCCACAAAGGCCTTGATATTGTCCAGGTTGGCCTGAAGGGGAATCTGGCAACCCGGTCCGATGACATATCTGGCGTCGCCCCGGGCGGCGTCCAGGCATCTCTGGGCCGCCTGTTCCAGGTCTTCACGGGCGCCTTCCACGAACAATATGGGGTCCACATTGCCGATGATGGTGACCTTGCCCCTGCCGACCTCGAACAACTTCTCAAGAGAGGACGGGGCGTCGATGCTCAAACCGTCCACGCCAAGCGAGATGACATCCTCAAAAATGGGGTCCATGAGGCCGCAGATGTGCAGACCGATCCGCCCGTCCTTTGCCTGAACAGCATCTACGATGCGCTTGTGATAGGGCATGACGTGCTCGCGGTAGACGGCCGGGGAAATCATGCTCATCCCGGCGGAAGGGTCGCCTACAAAGGGGCAGACGCCCAGTTCCAGCGCAGCCAAGCACCTGGCGATCACGGTTTCGGTGGTGAACTCCATGAGATCGAACAGAAACTGCTTGTCATCGTAAATGTCTTCCATGGTCTCACCGGCCCCCCTCAGTTCCATGGCGAAACTCCACGGACCGCCGATCATGGTCTCCAGATGATAATCGGGAAACTCCTGGGCCATCTTCTCGCACATATCGAGGTGTGCGGCAAACAGCTTGTCTTCCCTGGGTTGACGGACACCCCACGTGGGAAGCTTTTTTTTGATGTCGTCCCGCTTGATGCTCGGTGGTTTGCCCATGAGTTTCCTGAACGCCTCCTGGGCATCGGGCATCAAAGGATTCAACGGCACGAACAAAGCGTCCGATTCCAGTTCGGCGACGGTGATCTTGCTGACTTCCAGCGCCGCTTCCGGCTGTGTCAGAAACTGCTCCAGGGTGTACCCCGCCTTTTCGGCGTACTGTCCGCCCAAAAGAAGGAACACGGGCATACGGTCCAGTTTTTCCCCGCTGAAAGCGGCCTCCATGCGTTCTTTGCCTGTCGTCATAGAATTCCTCCTTGTTCAGTATTCGGTATTTTGTCGTTGACCCTAACGATAAGGGTTGATCCGCACTAATCACGTCGGGACGGTGGAACCTTTCAGCAGCGCCTTCCGCCAAAGATCAGGGCTTCGCCCGGACCCGCACGAAAGGAGATGCCGGGGAATACTGTCGCGAGTATAGTGGCCTCCCGGCTTTCTGTCAAATATGCCCGCCATTCGCTTATCACCGGCAAGCTGTCGGATATAAGCGAAGCAATTTTCAATTTTTTATTTTAAATTTGAGGAGAATTCAGGCTATTTTGTCGTAATGTCTCTTGTTTTATGCAACTTATTGAAGTGAAGATGCGGGTCCATAGGACCAGGTTTTGCAGATGGAATAAACCATTGTCCTCTTTTTCCAGAACCCAAACCCACTATTTCATCATTCCAGCACTGCAATATTCCAATTGGAGCGAAGCCCCTATGTTCATATTTTTCAACATGCCTATTGAAAATATTACCAGGACAAGGTATAAACACAAGCGGTTTTTCTGAGCAGTACGGCCCAAACACCAAAACCTGCAAAAATCGGGATGCCCCTCGAAGATCCCCTTTCGACGGGGAGATCTAAAGCGTCAAAGCTGAACCCAGGAGGTTACAACGTGACCCAGTACAACACATTGAAAGTGGACCAGTCCGGCGACATCGTGACCGTAACATTAAATCGTCCCCCCCTTAATCTCTTCAACGGCGAAATGCTTGATGAACTGATCCGTGTCTGGCATTCGCTGAGACAAAACAGGGAAGCGCGTTTTGTCATCCTGACCGCCGGCGGCGACCATTTTTCCGCGGGCGCCGACCTGAAGGCCATCGAGGATGCGGACTTTACCCCCGAGGATGCACGATTCCAGCAGCTGGCCGGCCATGAGCTGATGCGCAGCCTGGAGAACGTGGAGCAAGTGACCGTTGCGGCGCTGCAAGGGGCCGTGGTGGGGGCGGGCATGGCCGTGGCTCAGGCCTGCGACTTCCGCATCATGACCGAGGAGGCCTACTATCTGGTGCCTGAAACCATGGTCGGGACATACTACACGTGGGGCTGTACGCCCCGCCTCGTGAGGATGACGGGCGCTTCAAAGGCCATGGAAATCGTCATGCTGTGCGAGCCGGTTTCTTCGGCCGAGGCCTTGAGGTTGAACCTGGCCAACCGGGTCGTCCCCAAAGACATGCTCATGGAAGCGACCCATGAGTTCGTCGCCAAAATCGCCTCCAAAAGCCCCACGTGCATCCGTATCACCAAAAAGATCGCCCTGGGCGCCTCCATGGAAGGCTTCGGCAACATGTTCGTCTGTGAGCCGGAGTTGATGCAGGGAGTCATCTTTACCGGCGAAACGCGTGAAGGGATGTCGGCCTTCCTGGAAAAGCGGAAACCGGGGTTTGAGGGCAAGTGAAACTTGCCCTGGGGCATAGGGCGAAAGGCGCAGGGCGCAGGGCCAAAGACACCGTAGCGAACGTCATTCCACTCTGGGCCATGTGCCTTGTGCCGGTCAGCACTTGAATTGGGTAAATTCCTAATCGAAAAGACGTAACCAATACGATCATTCAACAAGGAGAGTCACTCATGGATTTTGAATTCAAACCGGAGGAGCAACACATCATCCGGGAAGTCCGGGCCTTGATCGAGGCGGAATCGACACCGGAGTTGCTGGAGGAGACCCTGTCCATCGGCAACTGCTACGGCGGCAAGCTCGGCCGGGAGTTTATCCGGAAATTCGCGGCAAACGGCTGGCTGACCCCCAATTGGCCAAAGGCCCATGGGGGCCTTGACGCCTCGGCCATGCTGACATTTGCCATCAGGGAAGAAATGGCCTACGCGCTTGTGCAGTGCATTTTCGTGGCCGCTCACATGGCGGGGCCAACCATTCTGCACGTGGGATCGGACGAGAT
>JAFDKD010000956.1 GCA_019307165.1 Deltaproteobacteria bacterium
CCAAGGGTTCGCGGTAAAGGACTACAGCTTCACCCTTGGCGTCTTAGATCTGGGGCATCCTCGACTTTTGCAACGTTAGGGTTTACGAAATGGGAGCTTTCAGGAAAGTAACGCAAAAACGGACTATTAAACCGGGAGAGAAAGGAAATTCGCTGATGGCTCAAAATTTTCCTGTGCATTATGTTTATCAGTATGGTAATAATCGGCGTGATATGTGATATGAAAAATCCCGTGCCAACAGGATAATCCTTTTTCCTGGGGATTTTTAATGACTGCCAATATTCCATATCTTCACTAAAGCCGCGAAATTGTAACCTTTTGACCGGATACGAGTTTTCCAATCATAGTGAAAGGGGGTGACTGCACGAGGTTGGTTTTCTATTCCAGAGACAACCGGAAAAAGCTAAAAAAAGGAGGGTTTACTGATGAACGATGTGGGTTATTTTGCTCCAGCTGACATTGGAGATGCGTTGAAACTGCTTGCCGATTATGGCGATAAGGCCATCGTGCTGGCAGGGGGGACAGATCTTGTTCCCGCTATCAACTATTACGAATTAAAGCCTGAAAACCTCATCTATATAGGCAATCTCGGCATTGATGGGATCAAGGAAGAGAACGGCAAACTGGTTTTCGGAGCCGCTGCTACCACGGCGAGTATTGCCGCCAGCGACCTCGTGGCACAAAAGGCGCCGACGCTGGCCCAGGCCGCATCCCTTTCCGGAAGTGTGGCCACCCGGACGGTTGCCACGGTTGGCGGAAATCTGGCCAACGCCTCCCCGGCTGCAGATCTGGGCTGCGCCCTTATGGGCATGGAAGCAGAGATCGTCCTGGCAAGTGCCAAGGGAAGCCGGACAGTGCCTATTGCGGAGTTTTTCACAGGGCCGGGAGAGACCGTACGCAAGCCCGATGAACTTCTGCAGGAAGTTCATGTCCCTGTTGCGGCTGGAAACACGGCGTTCCTGAAACTGGGGCGCAGAAAAGCATTGACCATCTCTGTGGCCAATACTGCCGTACACCTCACAATGGACGGCAAAAAATGCGGCGAGGCCCGAATCGCACTCGGGGCCATGGCACCGACTTTGTTGCGCTGCTCCAAGGCCGAGGAAATGATAAAAGGCAAGACCCTGGACATGACGGCCATTGGCGAGTGTGCGGCCCAGGCAGTGGCTGAAAGTGCCCCCATTGACGACCAGCGCGGTACCGCGTGGTACAGGATGCGGGCGGGGGAAGCATTGGTAGGCCGTGCCCTGGCGCAGGCTGCAGGAATTAACGAATAGGAAAGGAGGAAGAGGGCAATGAAACATATACTGAGTTTTACTCTGAACGGAACAGCCGTAGACGTCCTGGTCAAGCCTACAGATACCCTCCTGGACGTAATTCGTGAGGATATCGGCATGACAGGAACAAAACGGGGTTGTGATTCGGGAGATTGCGGTGCATGTACCGTACTGATCAACAATGAACCCGTAAGTGCATGTCTCACCATTGCTTTGACGGTTGCCGGAAAGGAGATCACTACGGTTGAAGGTCTGGGCAAAGGGGGAGAACTGGATCCCCTGCAGAAGTCCTTCTATGAGCACGGTGCTTCCCAGTGCGGATTCTGCACTTCGGGGATGCTCATATCTGCAAAGGCGTTGCTGGACAAAATTCCCAACCCTTCCCGTGATGAGATCGTGGAGCACATGTCAGGCAACCTCTGTCGCTGCGGCACCTACCTGGAGGTGATTGAAGCCATCCAGTCCGTAAGCAGCGAGAAATGAAAGGAGAAAGAGCTATGACAGAGTATGTTGGACAAGCAATGCCTCGATACGACGGGCTGGGACAGGTAAGCGGAACGATGGACCATCAAGAAACTGGACCTGTCGGCCGTGGAAAAACACCCGGGGGTTGTCGGCGTGGTAACGGCCGATGATATTCCCGGGGAAAACCTCTATGGTTTCTACGGCGATCAGCCCGTGCTGAACCCGGAGCATCTGCGATATAAAGGGGAACCCATCGCAGCGGTTGTGGCAGTTGACGAAGACACCGCCATGGAAGCCCTTGAAAAGGTCAAGCTGGACATCGAGGAACAGGAACCGGTCTTTGACATTTATGACGCCATGAAGCCGGATGCGCCGCTGGTGCGGCAAGACACGGAGAACAATCTTTTCGAGTTTATGCCGGACATGACCACCCGGGTCATCAAGATAGGGGATGTGGAAAAGGGTCTAGCAGACGCGGATCTCGTGGTTGAAGGGACCTACAAGGAAGGCATGCAGGACCACTGTGCCATCGAACCCCATGTTTCCGTGGCCCGAATCGACCAGGCCGGCCGCCTGGAGATTCGAACCACCAGCCAGTGTCTGAACGTGCACCTGGGCATGCTCTCCGCCCTTTTTAATCTGCCCCAAAGCCAGATCAACTACCTGGGCGGCTATAACGGCGGAGGCTTTGGCGGGAAAAATGATATCCATGCCGACCACATTGCAGGGCTCGCAGCGCTTAAGTTCCGAAAACCGGTTAAATTTCGCTTCACGCGACAGGAGGACCTTGCGTACTCCACCAAGCGGGGTTCCTGGGTCTTTGAATATAAGACCGGTGTGATGAAGGACGGCCGCATCGTGGCCTGCCATATCAAAGAACTCCATGACAGCGGGGGTTACATCGGCTTGTCCCCCTATGCAATAGAGAAGTGCGGCATGTTTGCTGCAGGACCCTACAATATCCAGAATATCCTCATGGAGGGCCAGGTCATCTTTACGAACAAGGCTGTGTCCAGTTCCATGCGGGGTTACGCGGTCATCAACGGCCAGATCCCCATGGAGAT
>JAFDKD010000957.1 GCA_019307165.1 Deltaproteobacteria bacterium
TTGTTGTAACGCACGCCCAGCAGGGCATCGAAGGCATGATCCCCGCGGTCGAAGCGGTAAAACCCGTCAAACTCGGCGATGGTGTCGTCAAAGTCCACTTTGATATCGGTGATGGGCGTCTCCTGGGTCCCCCCGATGCTCAGGTAGTTGACATCCACAATAAATCCCCATCGATTCCGGTAAAGCCCCTCGAAATGGACGATAAAGGCCGCTTCCAGGTTGTCGAAGATGTCCCCGAAATCGACTGTCACCGGATTGGTCTGCCCCTTCATGGTCACGTCACCGCTCAACGACACCGCCCACAGATAGAAAGGCGCCAGGTTGAACTCCCAGTTCTTAGTATCAGCAGAATCCACCGCTTGTGCAGAGGGGCAAATTCCCACCATCACCATCAAAATGGTTCCTACGATAATTGCTTTTTTCATAATCATAAACCTCCGGGATTTCCCGCGAGGCCCCTATTAAGAGGCTGTCCGACAACCTCTTAATCCCTTTTTTCCCACCCTTTAACTGCGCACACCTGTCAGGGATGACCCCTGCACGGCGGCGTGTCTGGAAAATAGACGAACATAGAAGCTCCCGAAAGTGAAATTCGCAATCTCATTTGCCCATTGGCTTCATCCATGCGGCCATGGACGCCACTAACGCCTTGGTTTCCGGTCGGAGGTTTTCGATGCCGCCATAGGGCAAGCCCCTGCCCGGCTCACGGTCCGGGTACTGTTGCTTCATCGCCATGTGGCGCTTGAGCATCGCTACGAAATTACCACCAAAACCGACACCGTATTGAATCGCGTCCTGGGGGCGGTCCTCACGTGGATTTTTGTAGAGATTGAAAATGGGTGCGCCGATGGGGTTCGATCCCGGTAGCGGCAGATGAAACTTGTACTGCTGCTTGACGATGGAGCGAAGCGTCGGCCCTTCATAGACGAAAACATAATCGCGACGACCATGGGTCTCTCCGAGGAACAGCACAGGCGTCTGGTCAACCCCGTCGATCAGGCGATCGGTGGGAATGTGCTCCTCGGCGCCCGCCAGGCGGGCGAAGGTGGTGAAAAGATCCGCAACGTGGACGATGTCCTGAGCGCGCGATCCGGGTTCCAGCACGCCCTTCCATTTTATAAAGGCGTTGACGCGCACGCCGCCCTCGAGGTGCTCGGCCTTGCCCCCGCGATAAATTCGGTCCGACTGGCCGCTCCTGTCAGCGTATTGCATGAAAGGACCGTTGTCGCCCATCACCATGACAACCGTGTTTTCGGCGATGCCGAGTGCTTCTATTTTGTCGAGGATCTCACCGATCCAGCCGTCGACCTTGGCGATCGACTCCGCAATGGGGCCGCCGTTGAGGGTCTTCGCCTGCTCGATGTCGCTTCGGGTGAACGACAGCGGGTGCTGCGGCCAGTATTGCAGGAAGAAGGGCTTGTCTCCCTTGGCCAGGCGTTCGAGCTGGTCGAGGGCGCCTTGCTTGTAGCCCTCTTCCATGCGGTTATAGTGCCCCTGCGTATAGACCTCCCCGGCCTTGAAGTTCACCTCGCGCATCGGGCCGCCCTTTTCACCGACGACACCATACACCATGGCGTTGGGGTTGGTCCGGAAACTCTTGTCGAGTTCGAAGGTATCGGCACGCAACTTTCTCGATTGACCGGTCGACAGGCCCTCGAGCTCAGCGGTCTCGTTCATGATCGCCATCTGGCCTTGTTGGTGCATCGGATGCTCGGCGTAGTCGAAGCCCTGGTTGATGGCATAGGATTCCTCAATGTCTCCGAGGTGCCATTTCCCCATATGAACCGTGGCGTAGCCGGCCTTGCTCAGGACTTCGGCCAGCGTCACCTCCCAGGCCGCCAGCCCGTCGCCCGCGACCACTGCCTTCGCCTCGCTGGTCCCTGTCCGGGCGGCGTACCGTCCGGTCATCATAGCCACACGGGTCGGCGTGCAACTGGGCTCGGTATACATCCGCATGAAGGAAAGACTTTCATCCGCCAGCTTAGAAATCCGGGGGGTGCTGTAGCCACGGATGACATCGAGATTCGGCATGCCGATTTCACCGAAGCCGAGATCGTCAAGAAGGATGTAAACGAAATTTGGCGGTTTGCCGCCGTTCTTCTTGCGAATCTCCGCGAGCTTTGCATCGATTTCCGCATCTTCCTTCGCCCA
>JAFDKD010000244.1 GCA_019307165.1 Deltaproteobacteria bacterium
GGTTTCGGGGAGAAAAAAACACCGAAGGCGTTTGTCTCGGCCTGCGACAAGTTCATCTTCACCGAAGTGCTCAGGTTCCAGCCGGACGCCGACACGGCAGCGAAACCCAAGAAGGCGGCTGCACTGACGCGGGATACCAAACTGGTCACCCTTCTCAGGACCGCCCTGGCGGCGGCATCCGATGACAGCGGATGGGCCCATCTGGGCGTGGTGGGCAGCAACATCGCCAAGCAGGCCCCGGAATTCGATCCCCGTAATTACGGCTACAGTAAACTCGGGGAACTGGCGGCCGCCACCAAGCTGTTCGAAATCGACGAAAGGGTCCAGAGCGACGGGCACTCCCGTTCGATCTACGTTCGGGACCGGCGGACCTCGAAAAAAAAATAGTCGTTATTGGACTGCAATGGAATAAAGGAAACCCGCACATCGAAGATCCCGCCATACGCGGTAGTGCGGGGCTTTAATATATGATGAAGGGGAGAACGGCCATGCCGGATTGGCAGACGCAGACTATTGGACAGGCCTTGAGGGAAGCGACCGGAACCTGGGGTGACAAGGAAGCGCTGATTTCGGCGGACAGGCGGTACACTTACGAGGAACTCTACGACGACGCCTGCCGGCTGGCCCTGGGTATGAGCCGATTGGGGATCGGGAAAGGGGATCATGTGGGGACCATTTTTCCCATTGCACTATCCTGGATCATCACCAAGTATGCGCTTCACCTGCTGGGCGCCGTCCTGGTCCCCCTGAACGTGAATTTCAAGAAACGGGAAATGGAATATGTCCTCCGGCAAGCGAGGATCAAAACACTCATCACCTATGACGAGTTGCCCTACGGGAATTATTTCGACATCCTGGAGGACATCGATCCCGCCATTTCCGCCGCGGAGGGAAAGCGGATTCGATCGGAATCCCTGCCCTCCCTTGAGACCGTCATTTGCCTGAGCCCGGCGGGCCGGCAGTATGATTTTTGCCACTCGTTCGACAGGATTGAAAACCTCGGGGAAGGATACAAGAAGGAGGATATCGACGGACTTCTGAAAAACGTCCGCCCCTCGGACCCGTGCAATATCCTTTTCACTTCAGGCAGCACGGCCTTCCCCAAAGGGGCGGTGCACAATCATACAAGCCTGCTGGGCATCGGCGAGCACCTCTGGGGAAAGACATTCAACCTGAGCCCTTCCGACACCCTGCTTTGCTATTTCCCTTTTTACCACATCGCCGGGTGTGTCTATAACCCCCTGGGCGCCATGATGCGAGGCTGCGCCCTGGTGATCCACGATTTCATCCCGGGGGATATCCTGGAACTTATACAAAAGGAAAAAATTTCCTTTTTCGGGGGTTTCGACGCTCATCTCAACGGCATTCAGGATCACCCGGATTGGCGGCAATACGATCTCAATTCCGTGAAATTCATTCTCCTGGCCACCGGGCCGGAATGGTACGACAAGTGCCGGACCCTGTTTCCCAAGGCTGACATTATTGCCAATCATTACGGATTTACCGAAGGGACCGGGGTAAGCGTCATGCCGGACGAAACCGACGAGCATGTAAGGAAGTACACCAACGGCAAGCCCTGGCCGGGCATTGAGGTTAAGGTCATCGATCCCGAGACGGGCGAACGGGTGCCGCCCGGGCAGGGGGGCGAATTGTGTCTGCGGGGATGGAGCCGGCTTCAAGGGTATTTTGAAAACCCCGAGGAAACCGCCAAGGCCATCGACGCGGAAGGTTTTTTCCACTCCGGGGACTATGGGTGGGTCGACGAGAACGGGAGCGTTTATTACCGGGGACGTTACAAGATGATGGTCAAGACCGGCGGGGAAAATGTATCTCAGAGGGAAGTGGAGATTTTCCTGGAAGGCATGCCCGGCGTCAAGTCGGTCCAGGTCATCGGCGTTCCCGACGAAAAATGGGGCGAGGCCGTAACCGCGGTGATTGAATTGGAGCCGGGCGCAGACATGACCCTGGAGGACGTGGTCGCCTTCTCCAGAGGAAACATCGCCCGGTTCAAGGTCCCGAAACACGTTCTTTTCATCCAAGGGGAGGAGTGGCCCCTGCTCGGGGCGGGGAAGGTCAACAAGATCGCGTTGAGGGAAATAGCCGTGGCAAGGCTGGATGTCGGGTAACCGCCGGGGTCTTTCGGTTTTTGGGTATCGCGGCGGACGTCAAGCGGCGTTCATCGAGTTTTTTGAGTTTGTTGATCCGACAAGGAGGGAGACGACCATGAACCACCGTGAAGGGACCTTCAAAGGCGTTCGAGATGCCCGCATCTATTACCAGGGCTGGCTGCCGGAAGGCGATTCAAAGGCCGCGCTGCTCGTGGTCCACGGGCTGGCCGAGCACAGCGGGCGTTACGCGAACCTGGTTCGGCATTTTGTGCCGCCGGGCTATGCGGTGTACGGGCTCGATCACCTCGGCCATGGGAAATCGGACGGGACGCGCGTTTACGTGGACCGGTTCTCGGACTACCTGACCACCTTGAAGATCTACGTTGACATGGTGCGCGAATGGGAACCGGAAAGGCCTGTCTTTCTCGTGGGACACAGCATGGGCGGACTGATCGGGGCCTTGTTTCTGCTGGATCATCAGGAAGACCTGGCAGGCGCCGTCCTTTCAGGACCGAGCGTCAAGGTGCCGGACAACATCTCCGGCGCCACCATTTTTGTGGGCAAGGTGTTGTCTGCCCTGTTGCCCAAGGCCGGGCTCATTGCCCTGGAGGCGGAGGGCATCTGCCGGGACCCGGCCGTGGTGGAGGCCTATGTCAACGATCCGCTGGTCTACACGGGAAAAACCACCGCAAGACTGGGCGCCGAACTTCTCAATGCAATGCAGCGCATCATCGTTGAAGCAGGCAGGATCACCCTGCCCCTCCTCATCGTACAGGGGGGCGCGGACCGTCTGGTGGACCCGGCCGGAGCCACCATGTTGTTTGACAAGATCGGTTCTGCGGACAAGGAGATCAAGGTTTATGACGACTTCTATCATGAGGTGTTCAACGAGCCCGAGCATGAAAGGGTCCTGGGGGATGTGGAGGCCTGGCTGGAAAAACGACTTAACATTGAACATTGAGAATTGAAGATTGAACATTGGGAAAGAAAATTTCATCTCGCAAAGACGCGAAGGAAGCAAAGAAAAAGAAGGGACAAAGGAGGCTTAACGACCGGGGTATTTTCCGGATTGGTGTTGATAGGAAGGCGGCCTTCCATCCAGCTTCCCCCTTTGCAAAGGGGGGAGAGTGCAAAGCAACCCGCAACCCTGAACCCTGAACCTCTGAACCATACGAAGTTACACAAGGGAAGACAGAGGGCGGAGAACGGAAGTGTCAAGTGTCGGAAAAAGAAATCGCCTATCCCTTCCAATGTTCAATCTTCAATGTTCAATTTTCAATGTCCCTTAGCCCGCAACGCGAAACACACAACCCTGAACTGTGAACCTCTGAACCCGGAACCTTGATCTTCAATTTTCAATGCCCCTTACCCCGCAACTCGCGACTTACAACCTTCAACCTGGAGTAACCGATATGACCCATGCCTATGTGGTGGCGCTGGATCAGGGAACGACCAGTTCCAGGGCGGTGCTGTTCAACGGCCGCGGCGATATCGTCGGCATTGCGCAAAGGGAGTTGACCCAGCACTTTCCCAGACCCGGGTGGGTAGAACACGACCCCGTAGAGATATGGGAATCCCAATGGCACGTATTCGAACAGGTGCTCCATGAAAATGGGATCGATCCGGGCGATGTGGCCGCCGTAGGCATCGCCAACCAGAGGGAAACAACCGTTGTTTGGGACAAAGCATCCGGCGACCCCCTTTGCAATGCCATTGTGTGGCAGGACAGGAGGACCGCGCCCATCTGCGAATCGCTCAAGTCAAAGGGGTTGGAAAGTTACATACGGGAAAATACCGGATTGGTCGCCGACCCCTATTTTTCGGGCACCAAAATCAAATGGATTCTGGACAATGTGGAGGGCGCCCGGCAGAAAGCGGAAGCGGGCCGATTGCTTTTCGGCACCATCGACACCTGGCTGATCTGGAAACTGACCAAGGGAGACGTACACGCCACGGACTATTCAAACGCCTCCCGCACGCTTCTCTATAATATTCGAAACCGGTCGTGGGACCCAAAACTGCTCGATGCCTTGACCATCCCCGAAGGCTTATTGCCCGAAGTAAGGGACTCATCAGGCCCTTTCGGGGATTTGACGTACAAAGGCGCGAGGATTCCCATAACGGGGGTGGCGGGCGACCAGCAAGCGGCCCTGTTCGGACAGGCCTGCTTTGAACCGGGCATGGCCAAAAACACGTACGGGACCGGGTGTTTTCTGCTGATGAACACGGGAGATCGCCCCTTTGCCAGCCGGTCCGGGTTGCTCACGACCATCGCCTGGGGGCTGGATGGGCGCATCCATTATGCGCTGGAGGGCAGCGTGTTCGTGGCCGGCGCCGCCATACAGTGGTTGAGAGACGGGCTTAAAATCATCGATATCGCGGCCGCATCCGAAGAATTGGCCGAACAGGCCGGCGACGAACACCGGATTTACGTTGTCCCGGCTTTTACGGGGCTGGGGGCGCCCTACTGGGATATGTACGCCAGAGGGGCCATTTTCGGCCTCACCAGGGACACCGGAAGGGAACACATCGCCAAAGCCACGCTGGAGGCGATGGCCTACCAGACAAAAGACGTGCTGGACGCCATGCAGAACGATTCCGGCATCGAGTTAAAAAAACTACAGGTGGACGGCGGGGCATCTGCCAATAATTTTCTCATGCAGTTCCAGGCCGATATCCTGGGCACCCCGGTAGAAAGGCCCCGGGTGATCGAGTCCACCGCGCTGGGGGCCGCCTGCCTGGCCGGAATGGCCGTGGGCCTTTGGGATTTGAAAGACATCGCCGCCCTCAGAAAAATCGACAGGTCCTTTGATCCTTCCATCGATGAAACCCGGCGATCCTCCCTCTATAAAGGCTGGCAAAAAGCGGTCAAGCGAAGCATGAACTGGATCGAGCCTTGAAATGCTCTTGTGTAACTTCGTGAAAACCGACGCTCATCGGACTAGGTAAGTCAGCTTATCCGTCGGGCTTTTTTGCACTCTCCCCCCTTTGCAAAGGGGGACTTAATGGCCCCTGTGGCTACTGCCGTCTCCGTGAAGTTTCCTGATCGATCAGACTTGTCGGAGCGTAGCGGAGATCCCGCCGTCCTTGGGCGGGGCCGCCCCACCGGCCAGAGGCTGCGCTGACTACTTGAGTCCCGGACCGCAGAGAAAGACCGTCCGGCGCCCTCTTTACAGTCGAAAACATGGCGAGTGCCACGTAGCCCTGCAACAAGGGTTTCCTCTTGATCGAAAGCCGCTGCGAGACACGGCGCCACATCGAGATTTGACTGCAATCTTGCCCCCATGGTGTTCTGAGAAAATGGCATCGGAGACAATATGAGGCCTGCAAGTAGATTTTTGGCCTCCAAGAGATCCCAGGACGACTACAGGAGAGAGCTAAGGCAAGCGACCCGTTACTGTTGACAATCGGGCGCACAGCATTTATACTACCAAAATA
>JAFDKD010000245.1 GCA_019307165.1 Deltaproteobacteria bacterium
CCGGTAGCGTTCGGAGCAATTCTCTTCATCAAACCCTCTGCCCCCGATGAGCACTATTTTACCGAAAGGCATATGGCGGTTTTCGCATTCCCATATATCCGGACCATCCAGCCAGATTGCGCCGTCCCGCACAAGATCGAGATTGTTCGTCCACACTAAAAAAGAAGCCGATTCATCGGAAGGGTTCCCCAGCTCAACCCCCATGTCGGGTTTGAGTACAATATTCCGCTTTCCGGCAGAGGCCCAGGAGGTAACGTCCCCTTCCGGGAACATCCGGGTTTGGCCGTCTCTATCTGCGTGTTCGATAAGCTCTCGAATCTCTATAATAAGGCCGTCGAAAAGCTTCATTTTTAAGTAGACGCCTGCTGTTGTTCCAGGTTCTCCCGTGCAATGAGTGCCGCCCCGAGTGCACCGGTTATTTGTGGGTCGATGTTCAGCGCTTTTAACGGATACCCGAGCGCTTGTCCCAGGGCGAGGGCCACGCCCATGTTTTTAGCGACGCCCCCGGTAAAGGCAATATCTTGTTCCACACCGATCCCCTTGGCAAGAGAGGCCGCACGATTGGCCATTGCACGGCTGAGTCCATTGATGATGTCTGAAACCTCTTTTCCCTCGTTGACAAGAGAGACAACCTCTGTCTCGGCAAAGACAACGCACTGGTTGGAAATATTCACCTTCTCGGTTGACTTCAAAGACAGCTCGCCCATCTCCTCCAATTCTACATCAAGGGCCTCTGCAATCACTTCCAGAAAACGACCGGTTCCGGCAGCGCACTTGTCATTGTAGCTGTATCGTATCACATCGCCATGTTCATCAATCCTGATCGCCTTGGCGTCCTGCCCGCCGATATCGACCACCGTTCGTATCGAAGGCACGTTCCACCACGCCCCTCTGCCGTGGCAGGCAATCTCGGATTCCACTGAATCCACGAAGGGAATTTGACTTTTCCCATATCCGGTGCCCACCGCATATGATATATCATCCATGGAGAGGCCGGCAGCCTGCAACACCGAATTTATCACCAGTCTTGCAGACTCCTGTGGTTTGGGCCTTGATCGAATCGTTGCCGTGGAAACAATTTCTTCATTTTTCATTAACACCGCCTTTGCAGTGAGTGAACCGATATCGCAACCTGCGACTATCATGAGTCCCTCCCGTTCATATTTTCACTGGCAAACAGGGCTGCACCGATGGCGCCTGCAAGCTGAGGATCCGCTTTTCGGGCCGTCTTTATTCTGTGCCCGATAATTTTTTCGAGCGCATCCTTTACGCCTGCGTTCTTTGCGACCCCCCCGGTCATACAGATTTCAGGCTCGATGCCGATACTGTTTACCAGGATGGCAACCCTGCTCGCCATGGCCGTGTTTATTCCGGCGCCGATTTCTTCAAAAGGCGTGCCGCTGTTGAGGAGTTTTATGGCATCTGCCTGTGCCCACACCGTACAAGTGGAGGCAAAGGTAACGGGCGATCGGCCCTTTGATGAACATGCTCCCAGCTCGGTAAGATCGATTCCGAGCACGCCTGCCATCACCTCCAAAAAACGCCCCGTACCGGACGCACATTTATCATTGGCGATAAATTTTTCCACCTTGCCCCTGCCATCCAGCTTGATGGCCTTACAGTCCTGCCCCCCGATATCGACGGCCGTCCTGACTGCGGGAATGAGCCAGTTTGCCCCCTTCCCGTGGCACGATATCTCGGAAATCGCTTCATCTACAAAAGAGATCTTTTTCCTGCCATAACCGGTGCCGACACAGTATTGTAAATCCTCCAGCCTAAGCCCGGCCGAGGAGAGCGCATCCCCCATAGCCTTTTCGGCGGATTCTTGAGGTTTTACTTTGGATTTAATTATTGCTGATCCGACAATTCTTGTGTTTTTCATGATAACCGCCTTTGATGTCAGTGAACCGACATCGCATCCAGCCACAATGCTCATAACAATCTCCTCAATTTAAAAAATTCATCCAGCCGTTCGGAGGTTGCGTCCCACGACTCCACCCGATCGTCAAAGGCATCAGCATACATAATGTGAGTTGGATACCCGCTTTTTTCTAAATCTTTAGCGATAAGCTTCACATTCGACCATGTATTTCTGCATCCGGGAGTACCGTTGTATATCATGCAATCCGCGCCGTACAGTTTTCCCAAGGCGAGCGCATCATCCAGCCACATGTGGGGAGCATCATAAGGGCCCCGGATAGAACGGACCATGGGCATTCTTGCGTTCATTTCAGCGATGCTGTCGATCATCGTGTCAAGATCGCCCGTTTCGATTCTGTATGCTTCTTCTTCCCTTCCCCTGGTGTAAGGAACATTGTCTGAAAAAAATCGGCTCAATATCCCCCCGATATGGGAGATTTCATGCTGGTCAAGCCATTGCCACAACCTCAGGTTAACGGTGTAGTGGTCGATGTAGAAAAAAAAGGCCCGGCATTTCTCCTGTCCGGATTTTATACCGGAGATGCCGGCTTCGGCGTTCTGTTGCACTGCTTTCGCCATGGTTGTGAGCAATTCCGTATACTCGGGCGATCCACCGAACATAAATCGTCCGGAATAGATAAAGAGATTGTATACCGACGGCAGGGGATTGGGAACCAGGCATTCCATCTCTTCCAGATCCGCAATGATCTCATCCTGTTTACTCATCTCATTTAACACTCCACGGAGTTTGTCCTCATCAAGTTTTTTCCCTGTCTGCCCTTCGATAAAAGCGATCAATGCCTTGTAGTCGTCTCGATGATACGCTTTTGTTCTTTCATCGGTGAGGCCTGCGGGGAAGTTGAGTTGGAAAAAGGGTTTATCCATATAGGCTGAAGCGAAAGAGTACGCGTTGGCGTTGGTATCACATATCCCTCCGGTGTCGATCACGATGAAATCTATGTCTTCCCCAAGACCCGCCATATACGCGCCCAGGGCACCCCGCTGTGATGAGCAGGAGGTTTCGGTAAACCCGCTCTCAACACAGTAGTCCAGATAATCGAATGCACCCCGTTTCCATGTAAGCCCGGCCAGCGCGCTAAGAATTTCCAGCGTTACGGGAACCGTATCCATGGCATACAAAATCGCGGGAGAAAAACAGAAAGTCGTCATGGCAAGTTTCTTGCCTTTTTCATGGGCAGTGATGATATTTTCAAAGTATCCGGCGGCAAGTTTCAGAAAGCTCACCCCGGGTTCGCCCTCGCTGACGATAGGGTCGAGAATGCCCTTAAAATATGGAACATACGACAGGACCCGCCTGAACTCTTTTTCTGTTCCAAGCGCCGACTTGTAGGCTGTCTCCATGGTGGTCCACAGCATCCAGTCAAAATTGTATTCCTTTATTTCCGGCCTCATGATCTATCTCCTAAGCGATTCTTTCCAAAAAGGCATCGATTCTCATTTCCACCCGCCCGGTCTCGACCAGCGGGCCATACTCTCTTTCCAGTCGAAGGCACGGGGTACCTGATGCTTCAAGATCCCGCTCGAACAATCCGTTTTCAGAGCCGTGGAGATCGCAAAATCTGACGTTCTGGAGAATGACGCCGTCCACCTTGGCGGTTTCAATCTTTTCCTTTAATATGGACAGCCGTTGTTTGTAATTTCCAAACATCCTGGGACATACCGAGTTGGCGAGATATCTTTGAGCCAGTGCATTCACAGGATCACCTGTTTCGGAGACCTCATCGGTCTCATGCCGGACGCCGAAACAGAGGTTTTCGTTCACCACAATCGCATCACAATCTTCTATGAGGTGAATCAACGAAATATCATCACTAATGCTCCCCACTACCATAAGCCGCTTTTTCCCATTTTTTGCGCCGGTTTTCCCCTTAAGTTCATCAATTAGATTCTCAAGCAACCGGTTGTACCCTTCTCGGTCCATTACGGTCCCCGCGACCGCGACCGCAAAGGCCTGTGTGCCGGATATGGGCGGATTATCAACCGTCCTCATTTGTTCAAGTTGTTGAAGCAGCCGTCTTCCTTTGTTGTATATCCTAATCGATTCTTTCAGCGCATCTTCTGAAATAGTTACTTTAAAATGTGATTCAACGCTTGCTATCAAGCGCTTTATCTCTTCGACAAACCAGTTCATTCCATGGTTTTCAATCTTGTGGGGGACGTCAAAATAGTGAAAAAAGGATGGGACAATCCCCTTATAGTCTTCGCCGGCTTTTCGCCAGCACTCATCCAACCGTCGCATCGCATCACATCCCGGGGTTAATACGAGGCCGTCCAGGAAAGAAAATCTCCCCTCACCCGCCAACTGGAGTATGCATTTCGGGAAGGTGCAGATATAGGGCCCATAGTAGGCATCCCCGATCTCCATGCTTTGTGTATCGATCCCCCGCATTCGATAAGGAAGCATACCTGCCGCATGAAACAGTTCTCCCGGCATAAATGAGCAGGTATAGCCGACTATTTTGCAGCCTTTTTTTTCGGCGCTCAGAACGGACGGGTTTTTTAAATGCGCCGCCGCATCCATAAATATGTTCATCATGCTCGAACCTCCCTGCGGAGCAAGCGTGCCTGAAGGGCGTCAAGCGCCTTTTCCGTCTCCTCATCATACCCGTTATCATTTCCATCAGGGGCAAGCCACTCGGACAGCATGACGACGATTTGCGGCGCGACCAACCGGCCGACAGGCTTCAATCCCACAAGCACTTCCCTCGTCAGCCACTTTAGCGTATCCTCAAACTCAAACAGATCGACGGAATTTGCAAACTGACTGATCATTGAAGCGATGACATCCGGTTTGTGCTCCCTGATCCGATTGGCCGTCATGCACAGTATGTTGATCGTATCGGCAAGGTCAGACACATTGAGCGCTGAAATCCCTTTCTCCGCAACCTCCGCCACTTCCTCTTCGGGAAGGGCCTGGACGAGGGCGGCCTTGCGATTCATTCCGCCTATTCCGGCATTCAGGGCGGATGGGTACCGTTTTACCATTTCAACGACCAGATGCGGGTTGTCCCTCAATAGCTCAAGCCATACTTTGTTTACGGAACCCCTGCCGTCTCGAACCGCATCCAACCCTTTCCATAACCGTTCAACATCGATCGTATTCAAGGCCTCTTCCAAAAGCCGCGACAGATCATCGGGGAATTTCGGCGAACTCGGGTCGCCAATCAATGCGCTGCCTGTGTGCGACTTTCTGGCAAATTCGGCCAATTCGTTGACAAGCAGGCCGATATGCCGCCCATCAAGTTCTCGAAGCATGGAAAGCAACACATCCGCCTGGAGATCGGGGGGGAAATTGTTAAATCGCGCGGCCGTATCTTGTAAAACACCGAGCACAAGATTGACGGCGCCTGGGATAAGTGCCGCGAGTAATATCGGCTTTGCCGGATAGTTCCACAGGGCATCATTAATGTTTTTCACCAGTGTCAAAATATCCGTGCCCGAGTTGTCCGCAAAATCCTTAATTTCACCAAAATCAACGCTTTCGACCCATTTCTCAAACGAGGCCTTGAAACGATCGGAAAAAAAGGTGGGATGGGTATCATGTATTTCATTGACGATACGCATTGCACTGGTAAAGGCCGCGCCGGTTTCGGCGCCC
>JAFDKD010000017.1 GCA_019307165.1 Deltaproteobacteria bacterium
CGGCGGGATCTTCGACCCGCGCCCCCCAGTCATCCCCGCGCAGGCGGGGATCCAGGTATATTCCGGCTGGATTTCCCGCCGCTTTTTGGCGGGGAATGACAGATTATGTGTTTCATACGGACGTATAAAAAAACGCATTCTGTTGAAATCAACTTCAACTTGATTCATAGATTGAAATCGAGCCCCCTTCGAGGGGGCTTCATCATACCACGTCCTATGGGCGTGGTTGGTGATTTCAAAAGAAGGTTTGTCTTATATTTGATGCTGGATTATTGTGCTTGGTGCTTGGTGCTTGGTGCTTGGTGCTTGGTTCTTCGTGCTTTGTTCGTCTTTTGTCTAAGGGCGTTATCCGTTATTGGTTAATAGAAGAAGGAGGGTGCTCATGAAAAAAACCACGCTTACCATCGTTCTCACGGTCTTCGCGGTATGTTTCGCAGCCACCAATGCGGCGGCCCACTGCGAGATCCCCTGCGGGATTTACGATGACGCCGCGCGAATCAAGCAGTTGGGCGAGCATATCACCACCATGGAAAAATCCATGAAGCGGATCATCGCGCTTCAAAAGGAAACCCCCGTCAACAGCAATCAACTGGTCCGATGGATCATGAACAAGGAGGACCATGCGAACGCGTTCCAGGAGATCGTCACCCAGTATTTCATGACGCAGCGGATTAAGCCGAGTACGCAGGCCTATTCGGAGAAGCTGATCCTCCTGCACAAGATGCTGGTCTATGCCATGAAATGCAAGCAGACCGTCGATCTCGCCAACATTGAGGCCTTGCGGTCCCTGCTGAAGGAATTCGAGGGGTTGTACATGTAGAAACAGGGAACGTCCGTGAAATATTGACATTTTGTTATCTCATCGTCTTATCGAGCCTTGATTGTGAAAAATGTCAATATTTCACGGACGTCCCCATCCCTTCACGTTTCATGGGGTCTTGCGCTAGATGTCCGAAGACAACAACAGTATCATCCGATTTTCAAATGTATCCTTGTCCTTTGCACCGGAACAGCCGGTGCTCAGTGACATAAATCTCGAATTCGCGAAGGGGACTTTCAATCTGATTCAGGGACCTTCCGGATGCGGCAAAACCACATTTTTGAGGTTGATGAACCGATTGGAGGAACCGTCTGCCGGCGAGATTTATTTTAACGACAGACAACTGAAATCATACCCGTCCCAGCTGCTCCGAAGGTCCGTCCTCTATCTTCAGCAGATTCCCACGGCTGTTGAGGGGACGGTGGCCGAGAACCTTTTGTTCCCTTTCGAATTCAAACACAACAAGGACCTCCGCAGGCCGGATGTCGAAAAACTGAACGGTCTATTGGCGGATTTTCAACTGGGCGGGATCGGCCTGGATGACAATGCCGGGACGCTGTCGGTGGGCCAGCTGCAACGGGTGTGCTTTCTGAGGGCAATGCTCCTGTCGCCCGATGTGATGCTGCTCGACGAGCCGGCCAGTGCCCTGGACGAAGAGAGCGGGCGGATCGTCGAGCGTACGGTTGAAAGGCTTTGCAGGGAAAAAGGGCTGACCGTGTTCATGGTAACTCACAGGCGTTTTCGACCCGAAAAAATCAGGCCTTCCCTGTATGTTATGGAAAACGGGACACTGCACCCAGACGTTGCAATAGTCGAAGATCCCGTTTCAAAGGGGAGATCTAAGGTGCCAAGGGTGAAGCTGTAGTCATTACCGCAAACCCTTTTATTTAGGAAACTTAAGGGTTAAGGAGGGGAGATGGAACCGGGCGTAATTCAAATCGGGTGGGGGCAGCTGGCGCTCGGATTCGTCTTTGTCCTGGCGGCGGGGGTCGCCTCCCTTTACCACGCATTGAAGCTGGAGCGGGACCTGATCGTGGGCGCGGTGCGTACATTTGTTCAGCTGTTCATTTTAGGCTACGTCCTCAAGTATGTTTTCGGTCTGGACAACCAGTGGCTGGTATTGGGCCTGTTCTGCGTTATGACGCTGTTCGCCGCCTGGACGGTGCGCGGGCGGGTGCGCGAGCGACGGATATCCTTTTTCTGGCCGATCCTTGTTTCCATGATCCTCAGCTATGCCCTGGTGTCTTTCGTGGTGACCCAGGTTGTGATCGGTGTGGAACCCTGGTGGCGGCCCCGGTACTTCATTCCCCTTTCGGGCATGGTGATCGGGAATTCCATGAACGCCATTGCCGTGGCCTTGGAACGCCTCCTGTCCGAGTTGAGAGAGCGCAGGGCCGTGGTGGAAATGATGCTCTGCCACGGCGCCGATTACAAAGAGGCGAGCCGCGACATGGTCGGAAACGCCATGCGCGCGGGCATGATCCCTTCCATTAATTCCATGATGGCGGCCGGCGTGGTCTTTATCCCCGGGATGATGACCGGTCAGATCCTGGCGGGCGCCGATCCCCTGATAGCGGTCCGATATCAGATCGTGGTCATGGTCATGCTTGTGGGTTCCACTGCCATCGGCTCCCTGCTTGTGGTGCTGCAGGTGAGGAAGCGATGCTTCGGTCCGGGGCAGAGGCTGCTCCTGGGTCCGGGACGTGGGCGTGTTTAAGGGGATTCATACAAGCATGTTTTCGGGCCCGCAGCCCAGATCCAATATCCTGCTATCCGCCGCCAGCCCTCTGAGGAACGGCAAGTACTTGTACTCACACCAGATGTAATACCCTTGGCGTTCAAGCGAAGACAGCCGGGGTCCCCTGCCTTTGATGGAATAAACTAATCTGTTCCTAATGATTTCTTAATGCACGGGCACTACTATAACCCGTAATAATGAAGTATCTGAAGGATTGAGCCAGTCAGCTGAAAAAGATTTTTTTAGCGGATGAAATATAAGGATGAATTGTTATATGGATAAAATGAGAATTATTGATAAATTGATGGTTGTATTTGACTTGCCCAAGTATCACGCCGTATGTTTTCCGGAACATGCCTCAACGCGGGTGATGCTCGTGTATGACAGGGAAAAAGAGGAAAGGCATTTCAAGGTGTTGACCAAGGACATGCCGAAACGCATGAGCGGCGAGATAGAAGCCTGGTTGCAGGATAACATGGGTATAGATGAGATCCATTTCGAATTGAACGCCGACAACGGCGATATACGGGTTTGAAACCCAGGCAGGCAGAGTGCGGAGGACAGAGGGCGGAAGACAGATGGCAGAGGGCAGTGCTCCATGTCCTATGCCCTATGCTCCATGTGCCATGCCCAAGAACGGCGGGAAATCCAGAAATGCAAACAACCTGTCATTCCCGCAAGAACTTGGCGGGAATCCAGGAATAAAAACAATCTGCCATTCCCAGCCAGAGGACGGCGGGAACCCAGAGAACCTGAATGGAAGGATTTGTATTTTGATTTGATATGATTGCTGGGTCCCCGCCAAATTCATGCGGGGACGACGAGAGGGGGCGCGGATCGGAGATCCTGCCGTTTTTTGCCGGGGGATGACAGGGAAAGGGTGCTCAATGTTCAATCTTCAATATTCAATGCCCTTATCTTTGCGTTCTTTGCGAGAGAAAATCAACCTCCGCGCAACCTGTAACTCGCAACTCGCAACGCGCAACGCGTAAAACGAAACCCTGAACCTCTGAACCTTACGATGTTTCATACGAGGTGGTAGAGGAATGACAAAGCCCGGAAAGACAATTCTTTTTATATGCACCCACAACTCGGCGCGCTCCCAGATGGCGGAAGGCCTGGTAAACGCGTTTCACGGGGACCGATATGAAGCCTTCAGCGCCGGGACCGAGCCGGCGGAGGTGAATCCCCGGGCCATCCGCGCCATGGCGGAACTCGGTATCGATATATCAGGGCATACGGTTAACGGCATCGACGAATTCCTGAACCGGGACATCGATTGCGTGGTCACGGTGTGCGACCATGCCAATGAAGCCCGCCCTTTTTTTCCGGGAGGAAATGACCGCATCCACAAGGGGTTCGCGGATCCTGCTGCCGTGACCGGACCCGAAGAGGAAAAGCTTGAGGCGTTTCGCCGGACGAGAGACGAGATCCGGGCATGGATCGCCGAAACCTTTCCCTGGTCATGACGGCAGGCCACTGCAGCTGTTCGCTCGATGCCTTGCATCTCTCCGCCACAGAACTTCTGATACAATTCTAATTGACCCCTAACCGGTGCCTAACAAACAGGCTTTATCTATTCAACATGCATGACAGCATTTCCGCGGTCCGCACCGGGCTTGGGGGATTTCAAATAGCAGTTTTTATTATTAGAAAAGGAGGTGATGACACGGGGGTTAACACAACCCTAACATAGCCCTAATAATAACCGAACAGTTAGCGATTATTTTCGATTGTAACTTATAAGGAGGAAAGAGGTATGAAATCAAGAATTTTTCTAGTTATGGCCCTGGCGGCGCTGGGTGCATTTTCCGTGTCCCCCGCACTGGCCGGTAAAATTGTCATCAAAGGGTCCACGACGGTTCTTCCCATTGCCCTGAAGGTGTCGGAAGCCTATATGAAGCAGAATCCCGACGTCAAAATCTCCATTTCCGGCGGCGGCTCCGGCAACGGCATCAAGGCCCTTATCGACGGCTCCACCGACATTGCCGACAGTTCCCGTTTCATCAAGGGCAAAGAAGTCAAACTGGCCCTTGACAAGGGCGCATATCCCGTGCCGTTTGCCGTGGCGTATGACTGCATCGTGCCGGTGGTTCATGCCGGCAATACCATGGTGAACATCACCATGGCCCAGCTCAAGGACATTTATATGGGCAAGGTCAAGAACTGGAAAGAAATCGGCGGGCCGGACCGGCCGGTCGTGGTCGTCTCCAGAGATACCTCGTCCGGGACATATGAAGTATGGCACAAGAAAGTGTTGCAAAAGGAAAGGGTGTTCCCCGGGGCCCTGCTCCAGGCCTCAAACGGCGCGGTGGCCCAGGTCGTGGCAAAGAACAAGAATGCCATCGGCTACATCGGTCTCGGCTACCTGGATAAAAGCGTGAAGGCGTTGCTGGTCAACCGCATACAGGGATCCGAGGAAACGACCCTGAACGGAACCTTCCCCATCAGCAGGCCCCTTTACATGTTCACGCCCGGCTGGCCCAAAGGGGAAGTAGCCAAGTTCATCAACTTCATGGTCCATCCGGAAAAGGGACAGAAATACGTTCGTGAAGCCGGATACGTTCCGCTTTACTAGAGGTTCCATTTCATTAATGACTTCGGCGCACTCTGCGTTGTCGGCTGTAGGGAGCGCCTTTTTTAAATAAATGATAGCGCAGTAACACGGAAACTATTCCAATAATGGGTAATTACACCGGTAAAGGGAGACAGGCCCGGGAACGAACAATCAGGATCGTGCTTCTCGTGGTGGCCCTGGCCTCTATCGGCACCCTGGCGCTCATCGTCCTCTTTTTGTTCATGGAGGGCGTGCCTATCTTTGCCAAGGTGTCGGTGACCGATTTTGTTTTCGGCAAATACTGGTATCCGACCGATGATCCCGCGGACTTCGGTATTTTTCCGCTCATCCTTGCGTCCATATCGGTAACCGTCGTTGCATCGGCCATTTCCATTCCCCTGGGCGTGCTGACGGCCCTTTATCTGGCGGAAAGCGCATCGTTCCGCCTGCGGCAATGGGTCAAGCCCATGGTTGAGCTGCTGGCGGCGCTTCCCTCGGTGGTCATCGGCTTTTTCGGCATGGTGATCGTGGCGCCGTTTCTCCAGGAACTGCTGGATATCCCAACGGGGCTGAATCTGTTCAATGCAGCCTTGATGCTGGCCTTCATGTCCATACCCACCATCTGCAGCATTTCCGAAGACGCCATTTTCAGTGTGCCCGATGAACTCAAGGAGGCCTCATTGGCTTTGGGCGCCACCCGGTGGGAGACCATCTGGCGGGTGATCATACCGGCCGCCATTTCAGGGATCTGCACCGCCATTATCCTGGGGATGTCCAGGGCCATCGGCGAGACCATGGTGGTCCTGATGGCGGCCGGCGGCGCCGCCATGATCCCCGGGTCGATTTTCGACCCGGTTCGACCCATGCCCGCCAGCATTGTGGCGGAAATGGCGGAGGCCCCTTTCCGCGGGGACCATTATTATGCCCTGTTCGCGACGGGCATTGTCCTTTTTCTGTTTACCCTGGCCTTCAACATGGTGGCGGAGTACATCTCCAACAGGTACAGGCAGGTGGGCGCGGCGACGCTATAATTTAGAATTTAGAATTTGGATTTCGGAATTATGGTAATGAATCGCATTGAGGTTCGAGACTAGAGGTCGGATAGCAGGCGATGAACCGGTCAGACAAAATACAGGGCCGCCGAAAGTGGGTTCAAAAGGGGGTGTTCAGCCTGTTCAGGCTCGCGGCGGCGATCAACGGCGCGGCCCTGCTGGTCATCATCTACTTCCTCGTGGCAAGAGGTTGGCGCGCCATCAACTGGACCTTCCTGACGCAACCCCCGATGGATTCCATGACCAAGGGTGGAATTCTCCCGTGCATCGTGGGGACGGCATGCCTCGGCATCGGCGCCATCGTGGTGGCGCTTCCCATCGGCATGGCTTCGGCCATATACCTCAACGAATATGCAAGACAAGGCCGTGTGGTGCGGGCCATCCGGCTGGGCGTCAACAATCTGGCCGGTGTCCCCTCGGTGGTCTTCGGCCTTTTCGGCCTGGCGTTTTTTGTGGTGTACCTGAAAATGGGGGTCAGCATTCTGGCAGGCGCCCTGACCCTCGGCGCCATGAGTCTGCCCGTGATCATCGGTTCCACGGAGGAGGCGTTGCGCGCCGTACCCGATACTTACCGGGAAGCCTCGCTGGGCCTGGGGGCCACCAGGTGGCAGACCATCTACCGGGTGGTGCTGCCCTCGGCGCTCCCCGGCATCCTGACGGGGGCCATTTTGGGGATCAGCCGGGCGGCCGGTGAAACCGCGCCCATCATGTTCACGGCAGCCGTATTTTTTACGCCTTCCCTGCCCTCATCCATATTCGACGAAATCATGGCGCTTCCCTATCATATCTACGTCCTGGCCACCGCCGGCACGGAGATCGAGGCAACGCGCCATTTGCAGTATGGAACCGCGCTGGTGTTGATCGCCCTGGTCCTGGGACTGAATCTGGCGGCGATTGTTTATCGCGCCCGTCTCCAGAAAAAATGGTGATCCGTCAATGCGGAAAGGCGCGAAGTAATAGGAGCTGTTTTAACCGCGATTTCGGAATTCAAGGATGGAAAAGTCAATGAAAATGGCGGTCCTGAACCTGAATTTCTATTATGGTCATTTTCAGGCCCTCACGGGAATCGATCTGGACTTCCATGAAAATCAGGTGACCGCCCTTATCGGTCCGTCGGGATGCGGAAAAAGCACCCTGCTCCGCTGCCTGAACCGGATGAACGATCTCATTCCCATCAGCCGCGTCGAGGGAAAGGTCCTGCTGGATGGTGAAAATATCTATGACTCTGCCGTGGACGTGGTGACGCTTCGCCGACGGATCGGCATGGTATTTCAGAAGCCCAATCCTTTTCCCAAAAGCATTTTTGAAAACGTGGCTTACGGGCTGCGGGTCAATGGCGTCAAGAACAAGAGCTTTATCTCCGAACAGGTGGAAAAAAGCCTCCAGCGGGCCGCATTGTGGAATGAAGTCAAAGACCGGCTGGACGAATCCGCGCTCGGGCTTTCCGGCGGGCAGCAGCAGCGCCTGTGCATCGCCCGGGCCCTGGCCGTGGAACCGGAAGTGGTCCTTATGGACGAGCCCTGTTCGGCGCTTGACCCCATCGCTACCCAGAAAATCGAGGATCTGATCCACGAGCTGAAAGAGACCTACACCATCATTATCGTCACCCACAACATGCAGCAGGCCGCAAGGGTTTCCAATGTGACCGCTTTCTTTTATTTGGGAAAATTGATAGAGATCGGGAATACGGAGACGCTCTTTACGCGCCCGAAGCTCAAGCAGACGTCGGACTACATTACGGGCCGATTCGGCTGACATATGAAGCCTGAACAATCAGGTAACAGACACCAGCGCCGCCTCTGGCCTGGGGGGCGGCCGGTCTAATCGACTGTGAAACTTCTGGAAAACAGCGTTGGATTCCATGGAGGCCCATTAGAGGCGTCAGGTTTCACCCGAATACGCCGTCAGAGAAAGTTGGGTGCCGTACGGCGATTACGACAACGACAACGATCACGAAAACGAATGATCTTATCTTGGCGATCTTTGCGTTCCTTGCGAGAGAAAATCAAACTCCGTGCAACCCGCAACGCGAAACCCTGAACCTTGAACCCTATGAAGTTTCACAAGAGATTGAGGTGAGAAACCTATGAAAAGGCATTTGCAGTCGGAACTTGAGAAACTGAAAAAAAGGATCCTCTCACTTGGGACCATGGTGGAGGAGCGTGTCCGCATGGCGATCAAGGCCCTTGAGAAAAGGGATGGAGAGCTGGCTGAAAAAATCATTCACGCCGACCGTGAAATCGACGAAATTGAAGTGGAAATTGAAGAGGAATGCCTCAAGATCATCGCTCTTCATCAGCCCGTGGCGGTCGATCTCAGGTTTCTGAGCGCCGTCATCAAGATCAACAATGACCTGGAGCGGATCGGTGATGAGGCGGTCAACATCGCCCAGCGGGTGTCAATTATCGCAAAACGGCCGCCGCTGCAGATCAATTTCGATTATGCGGTCATGGCGGAAAAGGCCGAAGCCATGCTCAAGAACAGCCTGGACGCGCTGGTCAACCTGGACGCGGACCTGGCCTACAAGGTTATCCTGGCCGATGACGAAGTGGACGACCTGAACGCGGAAGTCTACGATCGGGTAAAGGAAATGATCAAGGCGCAGCCCGATCGCGTGACCTACCTCATCAATCTCCTTCTCATCGCGCGGCACTTCGAGCGCATCGCCGATCATGCCACCAACATCGCCGAAGAGGTGATCTATATGATCGAGGGCGTCATCCCCCGGCACCCCAGTTTAAAGGCGTGAAGAGATATCCCTTCAATTTGGTTCATCGACTGAAACATAGCCCCCCTTTTCTTCAGGACGTCCCACACCATCAGCAAATCACCATCCAATAGCACCCACTCAGATCATACCCCTGCCTTCGAATTAATAAAAAACTAATTGGACTTTCATTTGATTCTAACCGGCGGGAACTAGGATGCGTTCGGTGAAAACTGAATGAAGGGAGGAGGTGAACGGAGGCCGGAGGGGAGAGACCCTGAAAGCAAATATAGACAATCTACTCTTTGAAAGAATCAATAAAGGAGAAAGAGAGACATCATGAAACGAATTGCGTTGATCCTGGTTTTGATTGCAGGAGGCTGCCTTTTTCCGTTCGCGGGCGCCTTGATGCTGGATCAGGGTGGCCCGGTCACCGTTGCATGGCAATGCCATAATGGTCTATAAGACATAAAGTGCCAAGTGACCTAAAAGGAGAAAGAGAGACATGATGAGACGAATCGCGGTGATCCTGGTGCTGGCAGCGGGGGTTTGCCTTTTTTCGTTCGCAGCGGCCGGTCCCGTGCAGGCGGGAGAAATGGACATCCTGGTCAACAAACTGGTGGAAAAAGGGATTCTGACCCGGGCTGAGGCCGAGGCCCTCATCACGGAGATGCGGGCTGAGGCTGAGCGGACCAAAAGCACGGAACCGGAGCCCGCCCCGCAACCGGGGCAGGAGACCTCCCCTGGGGCCGCTCCGCAGACCGCTAAGGCGGCGGCGGTTGAAGAGGCAAAAAATGCCAATGCCGATCTCCCCGCGTGGGTCAGGAAAATGACCGTCAAAGGAGATGTGAGACTGCGGTATCAAAACGATGATACGCAAGGGGATTTTCAATCCCCCAGAGGAAGAGAAAGGGCGAGATTCCGTATCGGCGCGGACGTGGAGGTCGCGGAACACTGGAAAGTCGGGTTCGGTCTTACCACCGGCAGCGCGGATCCCCGATCCGCCAATCAGACGTTTCAACAGACCTTTGAAACACCGGATATCCGCCTGGACTATGCCTACGCCCAGTACCAACCCTGGCAATTCTTAAAATTCATCGGCGGCAAACAAAAGAATCAGCTGTGGCGGCCCAAAGATATGATGTGGGACACGGATATCCGTCCCGAAGGAATAACGGCCCCATTCAACACCAAACTGGATGGTGTGGAACTGTTCGGCCTTCCGGCTTTCTACAGGCTTGCCGAGTTTAAATCGAATAATGATGATTCCTATATGTGGCTTGTCAACGCCGGGGCCGATTTTAAATTTTCCAAAAACATGAACTTGAAGGTCGCGGCAACCTACTTCGATTTCGCCAACATGAAGGGGAATAGTTTCAAGTGGTCGTCCGGGACCAACTCAACGGATGCGGCCGGAAATCTAATCTATAACTACGATTCATTTACAGCGGACGGCGAGTTCAGTATTCGGTTCCCCGGGCCGGTCCCCTACGCGGCCGCCTTTGGCCAGTATGTGTACGCCATCGAGCCTGAACATGACAATCAGGGCTGGCTGGCGGGAATCAAATTCGGGCACAGGAGGCTCAATAAATTCGCCCAATGGCAGGTCAAGTACAACTACCGGCGCTTTGAAAGGGACGCATGGCCCGACTTTTTTCCCGATAAGGACTTTGCAGGCGGAGGCACCAACGCCAAGGGCCATGAGGTGGAAGCCTATTTCGGGCTGAGTAAGAATATATCGCTGAAATTCGATTACTACTTCGAGGTCAAGCCCATCAAAGAAGAAGAATTCGGGAAGCAGAAATTGATCCAGGTTGACCTGTTGCTGAAATTTTAGCGCAGGCGCCGATGAGGACTTCTTTGAAATGTCGGATGCTGATCAATCGCTTTGGGGAATGTCGTCTTATTGAAAAGCCCGCCTCAGATTTATTATATTTTGCCGCATCACACCCATGAAATCCCCCTGCTCCGGCCTGTTGCCGCAAGGGGCAAAGACCAGGCTGCCAAGGCCCATTGCCTTCAGGCCTTCTACCGACGCCTTCCCGGGCGTACCTTCCCAGACCATCCATTTCGCGGGGTGCCTGCGCAGCAATGCCCGAAGCTCCGACCATTGAGCGCCGCTGGGGACCTCGTCCGGTTCCCAATGGACGCTGATCATATTGAGCGCGTATCGCCGTGACACGTAATCGTAAACGGGATGTGATGCGACCAGAGGGAGGGTCGGTTTTTTTGTCGTTATCGCCTTCATCTCCGCGTCAAGGGCCAGCAGTTCGGCTTCGAAGGCGGCGTGGTTTTTCTCGAAAAAGGCTTTCTGTTCGGGCATTTTTCGGCTCAGGCATTTTGTGATAGCCATGGCCTGCCTGGCTGCCAGGCTGAAATCAAGCCAGGTCGTAAAGGCAAGGGACTCGTGGGCGTGCCGACCTTCAGGCCCATGACTGTGCGTTACCACCTGGTCGGAGACGATATATTCGGTTTTGAATTTCGCCGACGTGTCGATCGTTCTCGATCTCGGCAGCGTGACTTTCCTCACCCACCCGGCGTAGTTTGCGCCGTTCAGCAGGATGAGATCGGCACTCTGGTAGCGGGATATGGTTTTCGCATCGGGCATCCAGTAGGCCGGATCGACCCCTGCCGGTGCGGGAAAGACCACCCGGGCGGAGTCCCCTGCAATGCGCGCCGCAAAATATTTCAAGGGGTAGTTCACCACATAGATAGTTAATTTCGAGGACGAATGCGCGGTTGGCGATGCGACGGGAAACAATAACAGTACGAAAATCAAAAAAACGTAGAACCCTGACTTCCAGGTAAGATTTTGCACGGTCCCTTCCTTTCAGATGACGTTTCTTTTCATCTTTTAGGGTCGTTACCTAATGAACAACATTCTCACTAGATCGTTTGAGAACACATGAATCGTAAATACCATGCCCGCGCAGAGGACGCCGCTGATGAGAACAATCGTGAAAATTTCCGCGCTCACGAGCTTGACAACGGTCATGCGGCTGCAGCCGAGCTTGAAAATGGTCACAATTTCCCGTTGGCGCAGGCGTAGAGACAGGGCAAAGACAAGAACGACGGCCAGGACCATGGCCAGGGCCACGACCGCAATTACGGCGTCGAGCACGTTTTTGATGCGGAAAATGTTCTCCAGCAGCCCGTCGATCACCTCCTCAGGCCTGACGATTTGGTGCGTTTCCATCTTGGAGAGGTATCGTCCCCTCAGAATGATGCCGGACTTGGTGTCACGGGGAATCGCGATCACCGCCGTGATCGGGTATGCCGACATATCCCCGTGAAAATGGAAGGAGTCGATATTTCCTTCGCTGATTTCCGTGTAATGATAGAGCTTGGCCGTGGCAGACACATTCGTTTTGGTTCTTTTCAGGATCAGGGTCTGATCGGTCAGTTTCGTGGCGTCCTTGTGCCCGTGTCCCAGACCCTGGATCACCCATGCGGTCTTGAGGTCCACGAACACCGCCAGGTCATCGGAGGTGTGCGACGGCTCAAGTATGCCCACCACCTTCATTTTCAGTGGATAGACGCCCGCGATGTCAAACAGCGTTTCCGGCGAGGAGGTGAGGCCGGCCCCGGGCTCCAGCCCGAGGTTCGCCGCAACCCTGGCGCCGAGGACACACTCTCCCAGCAGGGCCAGCTGCCTGCCCTGCCCGATTTTCAGACCACGGAACTCGAAGTAATCGAGTGTCGTGCCCACAATGGGATTGCCCCTGGCCCGGAACCGGGCATAGACGGGGAGGGGCAGTGCGAGCGCCGTGTCGGCAATACGATCTGATGCTTCCAGGGTAATGAGTTCCGGCACTTCCTCTCCAAAGTACAGCGTATTCATGACCAGATCCAGGGAACTTCCCTTGGCCCCAATGACCAGAGGCGTAGACACGGCGCGGGACAAAAGCTGCTTTTCACTCTTATCCAGCAGCAGGGTGAGGGCAATGGGGAGAAAAGCGATCAGCGTCACGCAGGCTACCAGAATGGCGGTTTTGCCCTTGTTGAAAGCGATATATTTCCAGGCGATGTAGAGGCTTTCGATCACGCCGGCCCTCCCCGGCTAAAGTCCTGAAAGTCCACGACGCGATCGAACCTGTTGAGCAACTCATGGTCGTGCGTCACCGCCAGCAGGGTGGCGCCATGATCATCCACGCTGCGGAACAGGAGGTCCAGGATGAGCGTCTTGTTGACCGGGTCCAGGTTGCCGGTGGCCTCATCCGCCAGAATCAATTTCGGTTGCGGCAGGAGTGCCCTGCAAATGGCAACGCGCTGCTTTTCGCCTTGAGACAGGTCATTGGCAAACCGTTTCTGCTTGTCGCCGATGCCCATCTCCCGGGTCAGGTTGCTTGCACGATCACGCACCCCTTTATCGAGCTTCAGTGCGCCGGTGATCCGATAGGGATGCAGGATGTTGTCCAGGACGTTGAGATAGTCCAGAAGTTCGAAGTCCTGAAAGACAAAGCCGATATTGGTAATCCGGAAGTCGCGTCGTAGTCGATCGGTGAGCCGGCTGACGTCGGTCTCCCCCACACGGACGACGCCCCTTGTCGGGGTAAGGATGCCTGCAATGAGATTCAGCAAAGTGGTCTTGCCGGATCCGCTGGGCCCGATGACGGCGGCTTTTTCGCCCTTGGCGACGTCAAAGCGAGCCATCCGGAGACGGAACTCTCCCTTGCGGTAAAAAAAATCTGCGTCTCGAATGCTAATCATAACAGCGCATCACATTTTGGATTTTGGATCTGAGACTTGGAACAAATGCCGTCATTTTCAGTGCAAAATCGTTTCATGTTTTCTGCCGGCCATACGGATCGATCCGTTTTTCCTCGAGCAACTCGAGTTTCGTGATCTTCCACGCCCCGTCCACCGGTTCCACGGTGACGTTGGCTTCGTACCGGTTCTTTCGAATGTGAATGTGGCCCCAGTGCCCGACCGAGCCCATGGCCGTCCACCGGGAGTGGAACAGTAGGCCCAGGGGCCGATCATCGAGCCGTTTCACATCCACGTCCAGGATCTCCACCTCCTTCACCCTGGCCCGGGCGCCGCCTGCCTGGGTCACCACCAGGGATTTCCGGTTTTGGAGGTAGATATCCGAAAGCAGGTCTCCGTGCACGCTCGTGGCCAACCGGTCGTAAACGTCGTCTTCCTCGCGGAAATCGAAGGACCGATAGACATTTTTCAGCAAGCTGTTGAGTACGGCCACCGCCTGCTCATCGGTCATTTTGGGCGCCATGGCCGCCGGCCGGGCGACGGCCACCTTTAAAAAGGGATACAGTAGGACACTTGCGGCGATGAACAGCGCCGCCAATCCGGATAGCAACCATACCGATCGGGCACTTCCCCTTCGCTTCCTGAAGTGAAAAGCGAGGGGCAAAAGGGCCGCCAGGCAGAGGACGCTGGCCAGAGGGATTTTCATTGTTGTCAGGGACTCGTCCAGCGTCACCTCGGCGACGGTCGGGGGCTGATAGGTCTTTAGAAAATTGGTCCAGGTCAGGACATTGTCCTCAGGGGTCACGTAGGAAGGGAAAGGGCCGGCAGGATCGATGGCGTCGGTGGGGATCTTTTGTATACGGTCCGACCACAGGTTCCATTCGCTGGTGACCTTCCGGGGCATGCCATCGGTCAGATAGGTGATAATCACGCCGATCATGGCCGTGTTGACCGGCAGCTGCTCGGGCTGCACCAGGAACGTGGATCCCGTCCTTGCGTACTTGACGAAAGCGGTGCTGTCGAGGATCGGCCGCAGCTGCTTCCCGTCGATCAGTGTCTTGTCCCGCTTCAGAAAAAATTCGCCGACACGTTTTTTCAACGGCTCGTTTTCATCCGCCTCGATAAATTCATCCCCCCGCAGGTCCAGGTCCATCCAGGCGGCAAGGTCCTTCACCCTGGCCAGGATCTCGTGCCGGACCTCATAGGGTTCGATGTAGAGGAACGACATGACGCCGCCGCGCTGCCATCGCTTCAGGGACTTTTTGTCGAAGGCCGAATACCAGGGATCCGACCAGTCGAGCGTCACCGTGGACGGCTCGGACAGATACCGGAAATCATTGATCGGCACCCGGTTGTGGTAAGTGATGAACCCGATCGAGGCCCTGATAAAGCCCTTTTCATCCCGAGGGGGAATGATGGTCAGCGACTTCGGTTTC
>JAFDKD010000246.1 GCA_019307165.1 Deltaproteobacteria bacterium
ACACCTGTCGAAGATCCCGCCGCCCTTGGGCGGGGAACACTGACACCTGACACCTCTAATGGGCCTCCATGAAATCCGACACTGTTTTCCAGAAGTTTCACGGTCGATCAGACTGGCCGCCCCCCGGGCCGGAGGCGGCGCTCATATGAAACTTCATGAGAAACGACGCCTATATGCCTACAGGCTCAACGGATAGCCTCCGTACTCGTGGACCGCCTCAAACATGGCACGGCAGTTTTCGGGTTTTACGCCCGGGTGGAGCGAGTTGGAGGAGCAGATGATCAGGCCCCCTCCCCGGCCCGCATCCCGGATGGCCTGTTTTACCGCGGCCTTCACGTCGTCCGTGGTCCCTTCGGGAAGCAGGTCGATGCAGTCGATGTTCCCCAGGAGACAGAGCCTGTCGCCGCAGTAGTCCTTGACCCGCTTGAGGTCCATGTCCGCCTGAGGCTCCAGGGGGTTCAGCCCGTCATATCCGGTCTCCAGCAGTATGTCCAGGAGGGGCCAGAGATTGCCGTCGCTGTGTCGGATGACTTTCAGCCCCTTTTCGTGGGCCATGCCCACCAGTCGCCGGTTGTAGGGATTGATGAATTCCCTGAATTGGTCCGGGGAAATCAGAGGAAAATTCTTGTCGGCGATATCGTCTTCAATAATCAGGACGTCCAGGCCCTCTTCAATCAGCAGACCCAGCATTTGAACGTTGTAGTCATATGTCAGGCGGGCGATCTGGTGGACGAAATCCGGATCATCGAACATCTTGAGCATCAGGTTTTCCATGCCGCACAACCGCCAGCTCAGGACAAAGGTCCCCCGCATCATCCAGAAGATGGCCTTTTCATCCTTGAAACGATCCCGGGCGGCCGAGAGCAGCAGCAGATTGTCTTTAGCGGGTGCCGGCGGTTTGAAGTCTTTGAGATGCTCTATTTCCGGCAGGGGATGGTATTTGGCCACGGGCAGTCCGAATGGATTCAACTGGTAAACCACCCCCCACCCGTCCGTCACCTCCTCGGGACCGGTGCGTTGTTCATGTCCGAATTCCAGGGCCGTGAACCCGTCGATCCCGTAATGCTCATGGACCCTGAACAGGGCCTCGAGCATCACGAATTTTTCATCGTCGGTCATGTCGTAAAAGGTCTTTTCCGGATCGGGCAGGCCGTCGACGATGTCCCGGGTCAGGAGAATAATGGGTTTTTCGTTAATGGCGTGGATATACAGGGGGACCCGGTCCGGTTCCTCATGACCAAGGGCCGTCAGTATACGCTGTTTGCCGTTCATGGGTCGACCCCAAGAAGTTCCAGGGCCTTGACCGCCCCCACGGCAGCATCCCGGCCATAGGCATCGGCCCCGCAGTCGTCGGCCAGTTTCTGGGAGACTACGCCGCCGCCGATCATGATCTTGACGCGGTCCCGCACCCCGGCCTTTTCAAGGGCCTCGATGGTGTCTCCGATGAACGGGGCCGTGGTGGAAAGAAGGCAACTGAGGCCGATGATGTCCACGGTTTCGTCCGTTGCCTCCACAAACCGTGCCGGCGGGGTGTTGATGCCCAGGTCGATCACTTCGAAACCCTTGCCTTCCAGCATCATTCGCACCAGGTTTTTGCCGATGTCGTGATGGTCGCCGTGCACCGTGCCGAGAACGACCTTGCCCACGGGTTTGGCCCCGGTCTCGGCCAGTCGGGGCCTCAAAATCTCCAGGGCGCCCTGCATGGCACGGGCGGCCAACAGCATGTTGGGAATGTAGTATTCGCCGGCCTGAAATTTCTGTCCGACCACATCCATGCCGGGAATGAGCCCCCGGGTTAGGATTTGGGGGCTGGCGATTTCAAGGGCAATGGCCTCCTCGACCAATTCCCTGACCCGGTCCTGTTGACCCAGGGTCACGGATTCCGAAAGATGATTTAAGATATCCATAAAAAACCCGATCCAATTCTCCGTCTTTCCAGCCAATTTACTCAGGAAACTTACGGAAAGAGGGCATGTGACAGGTTACTTATTGGGGAGGAGTCTATGGCGTTCGGATTGGTGTGTCAAGATTGATACTCAGGTCAAGATCGCTGCATCATTTGACAATCCACCCAAGACCGGCAACTATGTCGTCAACAGTACCAAAGGAGCGCTCCATGTGCGATACCTTTGTAGCATTACCGTCGGCAACGGCCGACGGATCCATCATATTCGGCAAGAACAGCGACCGGGAACCCAATGAGGCCCAGGCGCTGGAATACCACCCTGCCGAAACCTTCTCTCCGGGTGACGAACTCGCCTGCACCTACCTGACCATCCCCCAGGCAAAAGAGACCCTTGCCACGGTCCTCTGCCGCCCCTTCTGGATGTGGGGGGCCGAGATGGGGGCCAATGAAAAAGGGCTGGTGATCGGAAACGAGGCGGTATTCACCCGCATGCCCCTTGACAGGAAAGGCGGGCTAACGGGCATGGACCTGCTGCGCCTGGCCCTGGAGCGGTCAGGCTCCGCGCAGCAGGCATTGGAAACTATCGTGAAATTTCTGGCGGATTACGGCCAGGGAGGCATATGCGGTTATGAAGACAAACGCATGGCCTACCACAACAGCTTTATTATTGCGGACCCCGGAGAGGCATGGGTACTTGAAACCGCCGGACCCCTCTGGGCGGCCTTGAAGGTTGAAGACTCATATGCGATCAGCAATCGCCTGACCATTGGCGAGCGGTTCGACGAATCGCACCCGGAACTCAGGGAAACGGCGCGCAAAAAGGGATGGTGGAAAAAAGGAAAGCCCTTTGATTTCGCGCACTGTTATTCAGACTGGTTTTTCACGACCTTTTCCGCATCAAAACCCCGTTTAAACAGGTCGTCCGCATTACTTGCCTCACAACAGGGTAAAACGAATGTGTACGCCGCCATGGAGATCCTCCGGGACCATGACGACTCGGATTATCGACCCGATTCTCATTTCCTGGGAAACCGGATCTGCGCCCACGGCGCAAACAAACTCGCACGGAATGCCACCCAGACGACAGGCTCTTTGATTGCACATCTGACACCGGCCGCGAAAACCTACTTTGCCACGGGCACGGCCGCGCCCTGTACCGGGATATTCAAGCCGTTCAGATTTGGCCAACAGGTGTTGCCGGATATGGGCCCTGCCCCGGACGGCAGATATGATCCCGATTCCTTGTGGTGGTTTCACGAAACCCTGCATCGCGCCGTTTTGAATGACTTTCAGACGCGGTTGGCAGGCTACGAGGTAGAACGGAATGAACTGGAAAAGCAATGGATCGACACGGCACTGACGATGTCTTCCGAAAAAGAATTCGACATGACGCGCGAGGCATTTAAGGCGGCGCTTGAAAAGACGGCGGAGTGGATAGAACGGGTTCGCTCGCTTCCCGTTCGGCGGCGGGCTAACGCCTTTTACCGAAGTTACTGGCATAAGCAAAACAAAAAGGCCGGAATGACAAAATGAGATTCCCCTAGCGCTTTTGCAACTATATGTTGAAACTATATGCAATCGACCAGATAATCGAATTATTAGAGCAAGAGGGAATGATATGAAAGATATGATGGGACACAAAGGGTATTATGGTTCCGTGCACTATAGCGATGAAGACCAGGTCTTTTTTGGAAAGCTCGAATTTGTGAGAAGTCTTGTTAATTATGAAGGAACAGATGTTGACAGTTTGAGGAAGGCTTTCGAAGAGGCTGTTGAAGATTACCTGGAATTATGCAGAGATGAGAATAAAGAACCTGAGCAGCCGTTTAAAGGGAGTTTCAATGTGCGCACTGGAAGTGACCTTCATCGTCGAGCAGCCTTATATGCTAAAGAGCATGGTATCAATCTTAATAATGTTGTGACCGAAGCTTTGGAAGAATATTTGTCGCTCTAGGTTACGGGGTGAACTGGGAAACCAATGGAATGAAACCGTGAGGTTTCAGTGATCCCCATTAAGGAATGATTTGACCAGGTTTTCCGATGAAAACTGAAACTGTGTCCGGGGAGCCATTGGGCTTTCTTCACCGAAAATACGCTGCCTTATTTCAGTCGGATTCAACCCCTGGGCATGCAAATCATGGATTCTTCTTCCGAGGTTTTTTAAGTTCCCTACCACCTTTTCCAATCTTTCTTTCGGATCTGCAATCACACTCCCCAATGCGGAAAAAATAAGGCGCGGCCGAAGCGATTGCACCAGCTTGAGGTCCTTTATAATCCGCCGGCAATCTTCCATGGGCCGGCAGGCCGACGGTTTCGACCCCAGGAACAGGTCCCCGGAAAAAAGAAGCCCGCTTTTCCGTTCCAAAAGGCAGATGCAGTCCCGGTCATGCCCCGGGGTGTGAACTATCTCAAACATATATTTTTTCGTACCGATGCGAGTACCCAGCGGTTTGACAATGCTCGGCACAGGATAACCCCAGACCTCCTCCTGGTAGGGATAAAGAACAGCGGGCAAGCCGATTTTTTCTACTGCCAGGGAATGCGCAAAAATCTCTATACCCCTTTGTTCCTGAAGCAATTTGTTTGCCCCGATATGATCTTCATGGTGGTGGGTGTTGACAACCTTGTCCAATTCCCGATCTTCCAGGAATTGGACAAGTTCTTTCGCCGTGTGCGCCGGGCCGGTGTCGATGAGCAGCCCGTCCACCAGATAAGCCGAAACTGTTAGGGCAGGCATCATTTCCGGATACCTGCACAGATTGATCTGAAGGACATCATCATACTCTGCTGCAGTTATCATCGGATCTTTCTCCTCCAGTGCCTACCATTCATGTCAAGGCCTTTGACATATCTCATTGCCCAATACAATCATTTTCATGGCCTTTTAAATATTTTTTTTGCGCTACCGAATAGTTCCCTGCGAGAGACTGTAAAGGCCTCCTTTTTCCGTGGAAATCCGCATTTGAAAAGCAAAAAAAAAGCCCCCCGCTTTCACGAGGGGCTTTTATAATTTAATTCGGCGGCGTCCTACTCTCCCACGCGGTCTCCCACGCAGTACCATCGGCGCTGAAGAGCTTAACTTCCGTGTTCGGGATGGGAACGGGTGTTTCCTCTTCGCCATCGCCACCGAAAACTGTTATGCAGTTTTCAGTAAAAATTCAATTGAATATAGGGACCACAATCAGAGGGCATGAATGACAACAATTTATGGCCAAGCCTCACGACCGATTAGTACCGGTTAGCTTAATGTGTTACCACACTTACACACCCGGCCTATCAACCTCGTCGTCTACGAGGGGTCTTCAGTCCAATGTTGCCATTGGAGGGGACATCTTATCTCGAGGTTGGCTTCCCGCTTAGATGCTTTCAGCGGTTATCCATTCCAAACGTAGCTACCCAGCGATGCCGCTGGCGCGACAACTGGTACACTAGCGGTTTGTCCATCCCGGTCCTCTCGTACTAGGGAAAGATCCTCTCAAATGTCCTACGCCCACGGAAGATAGGGACCGAACTGTCTCACGACGTTCTAAACCCAGCTCACGTACCGCTTTAATTGGCGAACAGCCAAACCCTTGGGACCTGCTCCAGCCCCAGGATGCGATGAGCCGAC
>JAFDKD010000247.1 GCA_019307165.1 Deltaproteobacteria bacterium
GATGACAAACCCGGCATCGGCGGGCACATCGAATTCCTCGTCGGCCCCATCATCGGAGTACAGGTCGGAAAAGGGCGCAAAGTCAGCGTCCGCATCGCCGCCGCCCATGGCGTAACACGTCTCGATGGAACCGACCTTCCCGAGCGCCTCTTTGACGGTCTTGCGGTATTCGGGACCGGCAAACGCGAGCTTGGGCGTACAGTCATTGAGGGCATACTCCAGTTCATCCTGCTGGAAGCGCCAGTTGACCGGCAGCACGATGGCGCCTATCTTGGCGGCGGCGCCGTAAAGGATCATGAACTCGTCGCAGTTGTGGGCCACAACGCCCAGTCGATCCCCCCGGACCACTCCGGCTTTGATGAGGCCGGCCGCCGCCTGATCGCATTTTTCCTTGAACTGCTTGTGCGTCAGCCGAACGTCGTTGAATACGATCGAATCCCGATCGGAAAAGATCTGGGCGTTTCTGCAAATGAAATCCCAAACCGTGTAGTCATTTACTCCCATGGTGCATACCTCCTAGAAAAAATGAATTTTTGAAAGAATTTCGGAACAACGTGTCTGAAATTCTGCAACTGTTCTATCCCATCGTTCCAATATTCCATTATTCCAGCAGTCCACTCGCCGTAGGGCGGAATTTTACATCCCGCCTATCAGGTCGGCAGGGACCAAGCGATCTGCGGCGGCATATAAAATGCCGCCCTACAACCCAACGATGACGAGCACCGCTTCGCTGAGCACGAGCATGCCAGAAAACGGCGGCATCTCCGATCCGCGCCCTTCTTGTCGTCCCCCCGCACGATTGTTATCTCTTCTGTCGTCCCCGCATGAATTTGGCGGGGACCCAGAATCATATTAAATCAAAATACAAATCCTTTCATTCTGGTTCTCTGGATTCCCGCCAAATTCATGCGGGAATGACAGGTTGGATTCCCGCCGTCCTTGGGCGGGGCACCTCAAATGGGCCTCCATGAAATCGGAGACTGTTTTCTCGAAGTTTCCCTGCTGATCAGACTGGCCGGCCCCCAGGCTAGAGGCGGTGCTGACTTATAAGCCTATTCCTGCACATAGGGAAGCGGCCATATCTTGAAATAGTCGCGCAGCTTGATCCAGATGCCCACCAGCCCTTCCGGTTCGAAGATGATGAACAGGATGATGAGTCCGCCGAAGACCAGTTCCTTCATGGGCCCCATATAAATGGTGAAGTTGGGGTCCCAGGTCTGGGAGACGTAGCTGACCAGCAGATCCAGCAGAACGGGCACCAGGGTGACGAAGATGACGCCGAAGACCGTGCCCACCAGCCTTCCCAGGCCGCCCACCAGCACCATAGCCAGGAAGATGATGGAATGCAGGAATGTATAGTCTTCGGGAATGGCCGTCCGGAGTAATCCCGCAAAAACAGCGCCGGCCACCCCAGCGTAAAAGGCGCTGATGGAAAAGGCCATGAGCTTGTAAGGGAAGATGGGGATGCCGATGACTTCCGCTGACACGTCGTTGTCGCGGATGGCGATAAAGGCCCGGCCGAGCTTGGACCGGACCAGGTTCTTGGCCCCCCACATCAGGAAAACCACCACCAGGAAGAGAAAGACGAAATAGGCCTGATTTTTTTGTAGCGGGATGCCGAAGGCGTGCGGTGCGGGAAGCTCGATCCCCCTGATGCCCCGGGTGACGGCGTCCCAGTGGATAATGGTGTACTCGATGACAAACTGGAAGGCCAGTGTCGCCACCATGAGGTAAAATCCCTTGATCCGGAGTGACGGTATTCCCACCACGATGCCGAAAAATGCGGCCACCAGTCCCGCCAGGAGGATGGAGAGGACAAAGGGGCAACCGACTCCCGTGATCAACAGGGCGGACGTGTAGGCGCCAACGCCCATAAAGGCGGCGTGCCCCAGGGAGAGGAGACCGGTAAACCCGATGAGAAGCTGAAGGCCGATGGCCGCGATCAGGTTGACCAGGATCAGGTTCCCGATAAAATAATGGTATTCATTGGCGCCGATGCCGAAGAGGGATCCCAGGAGCATGAGCGCCACAAGGAAAAGGAGGATGGTGAACCACGCCCGCTGAAAACGCGTGCGGAAGATCCGTTCGTCCTCCCGGTAGCCGTACACGGCGGTGGTGGCAAAGTAATCGTTGTAGAGTTGGGTCAATGATGTCACGGGCTAACCTCCTCTATGACCACATTGCCCTGGAAGGCGGATATGCGGCCGTCCTCGTATCGGATTTGGATGTCCAGGTCATGATCCTTTTTGGCCGGATCGTAGAGGTCCTGAATCAGATCCTGGTAACGCTCATTGACGAACTTTCGCCTGACCTTTCTCGTCCGTGTCAATTCACCGTCATCGGGATGCATGGCCTTGAGCAGGATGGCAAAGCGCTTGATGCGGATGTTTTCCGGGAACCGCTCGCAGATTTTTCGGATTTCTTCCTTGACCAGTTCATAGACCTCACGCCGCTGGGAGAGGTCCTGAAACGTGGTGAAGGAGATCCCCCGCTTTTTGGCCCAGTTGCCCACGTTTTCCAGGTCGATGCTCACGATGGACGCCACATAGGGCCGTTTGTCGCCGCAGACCATGGCCTCGTTGATGTAGGCGCTGAATTTGAGGCGGGTCTCGATGTCCTGGGGCGCGAACCGGGTCTCATCATTCAGGTGCATGATGTCCTTGGCCCGGTCAAACACATAGAGGTGACCGTCCTCTCCGAAATATCCGGCATCACCGGTGCGGAGGAAACCGTCCTCCGTGAAACCTTCTTTGGTGGCCTGCTCGTTCTTGTAATAGCCCAGGTGGACGTTTTTTCCCCGGACCAGGATTTCCCCGTCCTCCGAAAGCTTGACCTCCACGTCCGGAATAGGCACGCCCACCGTCTCGGGCCGCACGTCATCTCCCCGGTGGGTGGTGGCGATGCCGCCGCACTCGGACTGACCGAAGACCTGGCGGAGGTCCAGGCCCAGGGCCTTGAAGTACTTGAATACCTCGGGCGAGATGGCGCCGCCGCCGGTGATGGCCATTCTGACCCGGCCGAGGCCCACCTTGTTTTTCAAGGGCCTGAGCACCAGGAAACTCAGAATCCGGTACATCACACGATTATAAAGGCCGACGGTCTTGCCGGCCAGTTCGATTTCCGTGCACTTGATGCCGATGTTGATGGCCTGGTTATAGAAATAGCGCTTGAACCAGTCCGCGTTGTCCATGGCCGCCTGGATGATGGATATGAGAAATTCCCATACCACCGGTGTGCCGCCGAAGTGGTAGGGCTGGAGTTCCAGAAGGTCCTTCCGGAGGGTCTCGGTCTCTTCAGGAAAATTGTAATGGGCCCCAACCTGTAGGAATCGGGTAAGGTTAAACATCTGCTCTCCGATCCAGGGCAGGGGGGCGGCGGAAAGAATCTCGTCACCCTTTTCCATCTTTATCACCCGGCCGAATCTCTCGCAGGCGAAGATGAGGTTCTCATTGCTCAGGATGGATAGCTTGGGTTTTGCCGTGGTTCCCGAGGTGGTGAGCATCACGGCCGGGGCGGTCGGGTCTATTTTTTCCACCGCATTGGACACGAAGTCCCTGTTGTCGGGCTCTTCCCTGGCGCCCATGTCGATGACATTTTCGAACCGTTCCAGAAAAGGGTATTCCTCGTAATAGTGGCTCATGCCCCGGGAGTCCCATACGATGATCTTTTCCACTTTCTCCTTGATGGTGTCCCAGATGGCGAGCATCTTGTCCACCTGCTCCTGGTCCCTGACCACCAGGAATCTGGCATCGGAGTAAGAGATCAGATACTCCATCTCGTCGGCCAGGCTGTCCGGATATGCGCCCGTGGGAATTCCGCCCACGGCCATGCACGCGAACTCGGCGATCACCCACTGGGGCTTGTTGTCGCCGATAATGGCCATCTTGTCGCCCGGGTTGAAGTCCATGGAGCGGATGCCCAGGGCGAACCGCTGGACCTGCCCCAGCATCTCCTTCCAGGTGGTGGGGCTCCATACACCGTATCGTTTTTCACGCATGGCCACGTCATCGGGCATCTCGGCAGCGTTTTTTACGAGCAGACCAAGCAAGGTGTCTTCAAGCATAGAGTCGCCTCAAATGAAACTTCGTAAGGTTCAGGGTTATGAGTTGCGAGTTACGGGTCGCGGGTTGCTTTGCACTCTACCCCCTTTTTCAAAGAAGGCTGGAAGGGATTTAAAACCGTTGGTAAATCCCCCTAAATCTCCGCCTAAAAACAGCCGGATGATCCGCGCCCCTTTTTGTCGTCCCCGCATGAATTTGGCGGGGACCCAGCAATTATATCCAAATCAAAAAACAAATCCTTCCATTCAGGCTCTCTGGATTCCCCTTCGGCCGTGAGCTCAGGGCCGAACGGCCGCCAAATTCATGCGGGAATGACAGGTTGGTTTCCCGCCGTTTTCATGCAGGGACTCCTCTTTTGCTCCCCGCTCCTTGGTCCCCGCTCTCCCGATACCTGACACCTGAACACTGAAACCTCTAATGGGCCTTCATGAAATCCGAGACTGTCTTCTCGAAGTTCCCTTCACGATTAGGCCGGCCGTTTTCCGAAGCCGGCGGCTTTGAGACGAGGCTCACTGGTTTGCTTGTTGTCTTCCCAGATATGCCTCGATCACCTGGGGGTCTTTCTGGACCTCGTCCGGGGTGCCTTCGGCGATCTTGGTCCCGAAATTGAGCACGCAGACCCGGTCGGAAAGATCCATAACCGCGGCCAGGTCATGTTCGATCCAGGCGATGGTAACGCCCAGGTCGCGCTGCACGTCCATGATATAGCTGGCGATGTCTTCTTTTTCCTCGACGGCCATCCCGGACATGATTTCGTCCAGCAGCAGCAGCTTGGGCCGCATGGCCAGGGCGCGGGCCATGTCCACCCGCTTGCGCACCCCCAGGGGCAGAATCCCCACCGGGTAGTACCGGAAGCTGGACAGCCCCATGAAATCGATGATTTCCTCCTCCACTTCCTCCCGGTGCTTCAGCTCTTCACGCACCATGCCGGGAAGCCGCAGAAAGCATCCCAGGAGCGAACTCTTCATGAGAAAATGCCGGCCCAGTTTGATGTTGTCCAGCACGGTCATGCCGTGAAACAGCTCGACTTTCTGAAAGGTCCTGGCGACCCCCAGAAGGGCCACGCCATGGGGCTTGAGCCGGTTGAGTTCCGTGTCATCGAAGGTGATGGTGCCCTGCTGCGGCCGGTAGTGCATGTTGATACAGTTGAGCAGGCTGGTCTTGCCGGCGCCGTTGGGCCCGATAATACAGAAGATCTCGCCCCTTCGAACGGTAAGGCTGACATCGTTCAGCACCTTGATGCCGCCGAAGGAGATGTGCAACGATTCCACATTCAACAGGACATCCGCTTTCTCGCTTGCTACAGCCATCGCTTCCGCCTCTTGTAACGTTTCGCGTCTTTATAGCTTTTTCGTTTCTTTTCCCCGGACCCCAGATAGAATTCCCTGACATCTTCATTCTTCAGGAGTTCTTCGGCCGTCCCGTCCAATACGATGCGGCCCATTTCCACAACA
>JAFDKD010000248.1 GCA_019307165.1 Deltaproteobacteria bacterium
GCGACCGTTTCCCCCGCGCCAGCAGCGCCTTCGGGGACCCCGAAGCCACTACCTCGCCCCCGCCTTCGCCGCCTTCCGGACCCAGATCCATGATATAATCGGCCGCCAGGATGACTTCCGGGTTGTGCTCGATGACGGCCACGGTATGGCCTTCATCCACCAATGCCTGAAGCACGTCGATCAGGCGGTTGACGTCGGCCAGATGGAGGCCCGTGGTAGGCTCATCCAGGATGTACAAAGTGAGACCGCTTGAACGCTTGACCAGCTCCTTTGCCAGCTTGATGCGTTGGGCCTCGCCTCCGGACAAGGTGGGGCTGGGCTGCCCCAGCCGCAGGTATCCCAGGCCGATGTCGCAGACAAACCGAACCGTGTGCCGGATGGAGGGAACGGCCGAAAAAAAGTCTTTCGCCTCCTCAAAGGTAAGACTGAGGACATCGGAAATGGTCTTAACTTTGTAGGTCACCGCCAGGGTTTCCCGGTTGTACCGCCGTCCTTCGCACGTATCGCAGTGAATGTAGACGTCGGGGAGAAAGTTCATGACCACTTTGATACTCCCCTGCCCCGTGCATGCCTCGCATCGCCCCCCGGCCACGTTAAACGAAAACCGGCCCGGCGCGTATCCGCGCGCGCGTGCCTCGGGCGTCCCGGCAAAAAGCTGACGGATGTGGGACAGGAACCCCACGTAGGATGCCGGAACGGAGCGGGGCGTGCGCCCGATGGGGCTATGGTCCACTTCCAGGACCCGAGCCACCCGGTCCCAGCCCCGGATCTCCCGGCAAGGGCCGGCCCCTTCATCCACCCCCGAAAGGCGATTCCGCACGCCCTTGTACAGGGTCTCCTTGAGCAGGGTCGATTTGCCCGAACCGCTGACACCCGTCACGCAAATTAGTCTCCCCAGGGGGAAAACCGCGTTGATCCGCTTCAGGTTATTCGCCCGGGCCCCGACAACCTCGATGCGGGGGACATTCCTGCAGGGCCGCAAGCGAGAGGTGACACGGCGGGTACGGCCGTTGAAACAGGCGCCTGTCACGGACTCCGGGACCTTACGCAAGTCGGCCAGCGTTCCGGAGGCAACCACCCTGCCCCCATCCCGGCCGGCGCCGGGTCCCAGGTCGATGAGGGTGTCCGCTTCCCGAATAGTCTCCTCGTCGTGCTCCACCACGATAATGGAGTTGCCTTTGTCCTTCAGTTCCTTCAGGGCTTCAAGCAGTTTGCGGTTGTCCCCGGGATGAAGGCCGATGGTCGGTTCGTCCAGGATATAGCACACGCCGGTCAGGTTGGAGCCCAATTGTGCGGCCAACCGGACCCGCTGGGCCTCGCCGCCGCTCAGGGTGTCCCCGCTTCGCCCAAGGCCCAGGTAGGACAATCCCAGGCGATTGAGCAGGGAAAGCCGGGTAAGGATCTCGGCCACAAGCGGTTCGGCAACGGGCGTTTCACGGGCGGTGAAGGACATGCCTTTCAGGATCTTGGGCAGGTGGGCCGCGGGCCTGCTGACAATGTCCCAGATGGAATAGCCGTCCATTCTCACGGACAGGGCCTCCGGTTTTAATCGGCTTCCGCCGCATTCAGCACAAATCATCGCCCGGCCTTGGCGATCTTCCAGAACGCCCAGGCCCTTACACGCTGGGCACGCCCCGTGGGGACTGTTAAAGGAAAACAACCGGGGATCCATGGCCGGCAGGCCGATGCCGCATGAAGGACAGACCCCGCTGAGACTGAAGATCTCCTCACCGCCCTTTATATCCACCACCAGAAGGCTGCCGTCTCCCTGCTTCAGGGCGCTAGAGAGGAGGGCGGTCGGGTCTTTACAGGGCAGCCGGCCCGCGACGATCTCGATGGTGTGCTCGTGATACCGGCTTAATGCCATGCCTTCTTCAATGGTCCGGAACCGCCCGTCGATGCGCGCCTCCGCAAACCCGTCGCGCAGGGCCCGGCCCAGGACGTCCTTGTGATATCCCTTTCGGCCCGACACCTTGGGCGCCAGGACCTTGACCCGTCGCTTCCCATAGCGCTTCTTTATGGTTCGGACAAGGTCTTTTTCCGTGTACGCCGCCATCTTCCGACGGCACCCGGGGCAGTGCCGGGCGCCCGCCTTGCTGTAAAGGAGCCTGAGAAAATGATAGATCTCGGTCAACGTGGCCACGGTGGAGCGTCGACTGGCGTGGCTGACCCGCTGCTCAATGGCCACGGCCGGAGGAAGCCCCCCCACCATGTCCACCCGGGGGCGTTCCAGTATCTTCATATATTGCCGCACGTAGGGCGCCAGGCTTTCCAGATAGCGGCGCTGGCTCTCGGCAAAAAGGATATCGAAAGCCAACGTGGATTTGCCCGACCCGGATACGCCGGTCAGGACCACCAACTCGTTTCGCGGAATGGACAGGTTGATGTTTCGAAGATTGTGCTCCCGTGCCCCTTTCACGGAAATCGCCGTCTCATAATCGACGCCCGATTCGGCCGCCAGGGGCGGTGCGGGTGTGAGGGCCCCGCACCGCCCGTCATCTGTCAGGTAGCCCTTCAGGAACAGGCCCGTGTGAGATCCCTTTTGCCGGGCCAGCTGCTCGGGGGTGCCGGCGGCCACCACCTCGCCCCCCGCTTCGCCCCCTTCCGGTCCGAGATCGATCACCCAGTCGGCAACCTTGACCACGTCCATATTATGTTCGATCACCAGGACGCTGTGGCCCACGTTCACCAGGTCCTGGAACACGTCCAGCAGCCGACCGATATCGTCAAAGTGAAGTCCTGTGGTGGGCTCGTCGAATATGAACAGGAGTCGCCCGTCTGCTTTCCGACGAAGGTATCTGGAAAGCTTGAGCCGCTGAGCCTCACCGCCCGAGAAGGTGTTGACGGGCTGGCCGAGACGAATGTATCCCAAGCCGACCTCGGCCAGCGGTTCAAGACAGCGGGTAATCCTGGACCGGTCCTTGAAAACATCAAGCGCCCGGTCAACGGTCAGGGACAGGATATCGTAAATATTGAGCCCGCGGTATCTGACCTGAAGAACCTCATCGCCGAATCGCTTGCCCCCGCAGTCCGGACAGGTGACATACACATCGGAGAGAAACTGCATCTCTATTTTTTCGAAACCCTCCCCCCGACAGGTGGCGCAGCGGCCCTCGGGACGGTTGAATGAAAAATAGGAGGCCGACAGACCTTTTGCCCGAGCCTCCCGGGTAGCGGCCATCAGGCGGCGAACGGGGTCCATGGCCTTGGTATAGGTCAGGGGATTGGCCCTCGGGGTTCGGCCCACGGGTCTCTGGTCCGCCAGGACCGCGTCCCGGATGTGATGAAGCCCGTTGATGCGACCGTTGGCCCCGGGCCTCCCCTGCGGGTCGCCCTTGGCCCATTTGACGGCCTTGTACAGCACCTCTTCCGCCAGGGTGGACTTGCCCGATCCGCTCACCCCGGTCAGGCAGACCAGGCGTCCCAGGGGAATTTCGACATCTATGTCTTTCAGGTTGTAGGCCGAGGCCTTCTTTACGGTCAACCAACGGCACTTGGCCGTACTGCGGCGCTTCTCGGGTATTGCGATTCGGCGCGTCCCCTTCAGGTAATCGCCCGTGATGGATCCGGCTACCTTTGATGTAGGCCCGAAATAGATGATCTCGCCGCCGCGCTCCCCGGCGGCCGGACCCAGGTCCAGCATATAATCGCTTTGCTCGATGATATCGCGATCGTGTTCCACCACCACGACCGTGTTCCCCAGGTCCCGCAGGCCCTTCAGTATGCGAATCAGCCGATGGCTGTCCCGGGGATGCAGTCCGATGCTCGGTTCATCCAAAACATAGAGGGTATTGACCAGAGAGGACCCGACGGCGGAAGCGAGCGCCGTCCGCTGCACCTCCCCCCCGGAAAGGGTCCTGGACTGGCGGTCCAGCGTCAGGTACTCAAGTCCCACGTCCTTGAGATAACGCAATCTGCCGCGCACTTCCGTCAGCACCATCCCGCCTGCCGTGTCCGATGCGGGAACACCAAGCCCGTCGAAAAACACGCCCGCCTCGGCCACGTTCATGCCGTACACCTGAGCAATGGTGAGTCCCCCCAACCGGTAGAGAAGGGACTCATCCTTGAATCGCGCACCCCCGCAGTCGGGACACCGCCGGTACGCCCGGTATCGGGAAAGAAATACTCGAACGTGCATTTTATAGGCCTTGGTTTCCAGCCAGCGGAAAAATCGTCTAATCCCGTAATAGCCGGGGCCTCCCTCGACGATCGCCTTTTTCTGGGCGGTCGCCAGCCGTTTGAATGGGATCCCCGCAGGGATGCCCTCGCGCCGGCAAAAGTCCATCAGGTCCCTGAATTCAAACCGCCTGTTTGTGCCTTTTCCGAAGGGCTTGATGGCGCCCTCTTCCAGGGACAGGGAGGTGTCCGGAATGATCAGGTCCAGGTCCATGTCGATGACCCTGCCGAATCCCCTGCATGTCTCGCACGCCCCGATGGGGCTGTTGAATGAAAACAGGTTGGTCAGGGGGGGGCTGTATTCCATGTCGCAGCGGGGACAAACCAGATTGCCGGAAAAGGCCAGCACATGGTCGGGACGGACCCACACACGAATCCTGCCTCTGCCGAATCGAAACGCCTGCTCCAGGGAGTCCATGATCCGCGCCCGATCCTTTTTTCTCAGAAGCAAGCGGTCCTGAACCACCTGGAGTTCGCCGGAAGACGGGTCCCCAAGCCATGCCTGAAGTTCCGAGAGCCGACCTTCGGATAGGTGACGGGAAAACCCCATCCGAACCAGCTGCCGGACCTCTTTGACCGAATCAGCCCCCTGCACGGAAAACGCAAAGGTGATGATCGCCTCGCTGTCTTCGGGAAATTCGTTGAGACGCCGCCAGGCATCCTCCGGGGTCTCGGGCGTCACCCGTTCCCCGCATTTTCGACAGTGGAGTTGACCCAACCGCGCATAGAGCAGCTTCACGTAGTCGGTAATCTCGGTCATGGTCCCGACCGTGGAGCGCGAGGTGCGAACCGGGTCCTTCCGGTCGATGGCGATGGCCGGCGGAATGCCGTCGATGGCGTCCACATGGGGCCGGTCCATCCGTTCCATAAACTGGCGGGCATAAGGCGAAAAGGTCTCGATGTATCTTCGCTGCCCCTCGGCATAAAGGGTGTCGAAGGCCAGGGATGACTTACCCGAACCGCTTACGCCCGTCACGACGGTTATGCGATTCAAGGGGATGTCTATGTCGAGGTTTTTCAGGTTGTTCTGCCGGGCGCCTTTGACCCGGATGGCCGGATAATTTGCTTTTTTTCCCATTGTTCAAATTGGTTTTTGGATGATGGTTGCTCAAAAACGGCTTTTTCTAACCGCGAAGCACAAGAAGATCGCGAAAAGAAAACACCCGCCTGAAAACCGGTTGTCGGACTGACTCGCCGTGCTATTGATTTCTTTATCATTGCGTTCTTCCCGTTTCATGATCAGTCGCTTGTCACCAGCGGGGCAAAAATCTTACCATGAAACACACTCTCGGAAAAGACATAACCGAAAAAGACATAAACAACTCAATTATTTT
>JAFDKD010000958.1 GCA_019307165.1 Deltaproteobacteria bacterium
CCGGAAGCTCATTAAAGCGAAGGTGGGACACCTGACACCTCTAACGCGCCTCCATGAAATTCGACATTGTTTTCTCTAAGTTTCGCTGCTGATTAGACCGGCCGCCCCCCAGGCCGGAAGCGGCCTTCATCAGCAACTCATCGCAATTCCGCTACCCATATTTTTCTTTGAGAAGCCGCTTCACCACGATATTGCACAGGCCCCACACGCCGTCGAGGCTCAGATAGCGATCTATGGTTTCACTGACCAGGATGTTCACACTGGCGGGGAATTCGTCATCCGCAACGTAGAGGATGAAGTGCATTTCCACATAAGGCAAAACCATGAGCTTGAAGGAGGCGTCCCCTTGCTTCCAGGCGCTTCCGCCGAGGCTTTCCCCGGCCCTTAGAAATCCCTCGGGGTCGTCTCCGAATCCTTCTGCTAACGGCGCTGTGGGGATGACGTGCGGTCCCCGAAAAAAAGTGCTTCCGGTAGGCAACTGGAGGGGTGAGACGGCCTTTCCCGGAGGTGGGGAGGATTCTCGAGTCCCGGGATCGGCATCCTTTCCAACCAAATAGAGAAGGATCACCAATTCACTGAGAAAATCCTCAATCGGATCGCCGTGGCTGTCAGTTGTGCGTCTTTCTTTTGGAACACATGTGATATGACCGCCGAGAAACTCAAGAGACAGGCCGCCGTCAGGCGTTATCCGGGCCCCGGTGGCTTTGGCCACCTCACTTGACGCTATCTCTGAAAGACGCTGCCAATACAGCGGTCGAGGATCAACTTCCTTGCGGGTTACGTCCGCCTCGGGCATCATTTCGTCAATGGGCAATGTCGGTTTATCGGGCATGGGGCCACCAATTCGTCATGTAGTTACCATTTCAACCATTTTCTTTGCCGTGACATACGCCACGGCACCGATGGTATCCACGGGCAGGAATGACTTCGCATTCGAGGCGATCAGGCATTTGACGGAAGCGGGGAATTCGTCGTCCGCCAGATAGAAATTGTAGAACTGCGGCACTTTGGGAAAACGGTACAAGGTAAACGAAAAATCTCCCCTGGCGCCGTCCCGGCCTTTGCTGTGGCCTGGCTGGAAAACTCGACCGACAAACCGGCGTTGTTCAGGGTACTCATGATATCGATCCCCATGGCCTCCAATGCGATTTTTACGAGTTCATTCAGTTTTTGATCTTCGGCCATTGTGTGCTCATTAATCGATCAAAATCAGGCCGGTGAATTTGATGTTTTCTTTGCTGGATAGCTCCACCGAGAACCCGGCCTTCTCCGCCGTCTTCCGGATGTCGATTCCCATGGCCTCCATGGCCGGCCGGGCCCGAAACGGATGGCGGCACTTGTTGTCCACAATGCCCGGACATTCGTCTCCACAGAGTATGCATCGGCCCCCACCGAAGCCGGCGGTGTAAGCATAACCTTGCTTAAATGCTTCTGCCTCCACCTTGTCGATGACATCGTGAAGTTTCAATCGGAACGGCCCCAAACGAGCAAGTTGTTGCTTGAATAGATCCGAAGCGCCTGAACCCAGTGATTCCGACGACCGGTCCAGGGAGTTCTGGTCCGCCTCCACTTGAACCACCAGGACGTTGTGATAGCAAGCCAGGATCTCTTGAAACTCTTTAACGCTCATGATGTTGGGCGGGCAGGTCAGGCATGAACCGTAGGCGTAGCAGCGCGGCACGGAACACTTCAACCGGACGCGCTTGTCCACCACCACGTCTTTGGCGTCCATGAGTTTTGCCCTTGTGGCCCCGGCATCAACGGCAATTTTCGCTAGTTCATCCAAAGGAATCACCCCGGTTTCAGTANNAGTAAATGAGATTTTAGTATCACTACCCTTTAACAAAAGAGGGCTTCCTTCTCACTTCCCCCTTTGAAAAAAAAGGGGGTCGAGAGCCTGAGTTTCCGGTTTATGTTTTGAGACAGAGATATAATTTTAAGCAAATCAACCGGTTAAGGTACTTCGAGGTGTATTGCCCTATTCATTGGAGAGTTTGGCCGATCTCATGGGTTTGAGCAAGCTTTTTCTGGCGCGGGGACATACGGCTGACGGTGATGTGATCTTTTGGGTGCACGAGGGTTCCGGGCGGATAAATTACAGCCACCTCGCGGACGTCAGAGAGTTCTTCAAGGTGACCCGGTAACGTTAGATTGACGCCGGCTTGGAAAGCGACCTTGCGGGCAAGTGAAGCCAGCAGTAGTATCAAATGCCTGAGTCCCGGGCATTGTGTCAATAGGATGAAACTCCTGCCGGGGTGTGGCTAACATGTCAGCGCTTCGATCCAATAACTCGTAAACTCAGGCTAGAACGTCGTTCTCATCGTCTACGATCAAGAGTCGCTTACCTTCAATAATCTTTTCCGTTTTTGATTCGCTCATGTTGAAAAGTTTGATCATATTCCCGAAATGTCAAGTAGTTCAGGATTGTAAGCCCAGGGAAACCCGCTGATATCGTGCCGGCGCTTCAGGGCCCCGGCTTCCCATTGACACCGCCCGCGTTCTGTTCTAGTAATCAGATGCC
>JAFDKD010000249.1 GCA_019307165.1 Deltaproteobacteria bacterium
TTCGGTTGATTCTTGCGGGATCACTCATGGTCTTCCTCCTTTCGTCCACCTAATTACCTAATCCAACCCTCCAACTCCCTGCTCACCGAGTAGGTAATGGTCACCACCGCCTTGACGCTTTTCTCGATGGTGCTCGTGTCGTACCGCCCATAACCGGAAATCTCCGTGGAGTGGACCGGCGTCACCTGAAAGACCCCCTGGCTGGCCGATGCCAGGCTCCCCACCTTGACGCCGCTGTTGTCGGCGAATTGGTCGGCCCGCTGCCGGGCGTTCCGGGTCGCCGCGCCGATCAGATCGATTTTGATCTCGTCGAACTTGGAAGAATAATATCGTGGCGGAAAAGACATGAATTCGATGCCCTCGCGTATCAGCGAGGTGGATTCCTTGGACAGCTTGGAAATAAGCCGGACATCGTCCGAGTTGACCTCAATGCGCTGCTCCAGGATATATCCGGCCACCTCGTTCGTGGCCATCCCTTTTTCCGTCTGTTTGTAGCGGGTCATGGTGGTGACGGAGGAGGTTTCCATGTCATCCGGTTCGATCCCATGGCCCTTGAGGTAATCCAGGACCCTGGCGATGTCCTTTTCCAATTTTTCGTATGCCGACTTGAGGTCATGGGACCGGGTGACCACCTTTCCGGTCCACACGGCCACGTCCGAGACGACCCGCTTCTCCGCAAACCCCTTGACCGTGATCTTCTCGTTGGCCGCCTTGATCCGTAACAGGGTGGTGGATACGACATACGCGGAAAGCACCATGGCGATGCCCAGGAAAAGACCCAAGAGCAGGAGGCCGCTTGCGGATGCTTTTGGGGTGTTTTTCATTTCATGCTCCTTATAGCATTACAAAGTTGATATTATATTGAAATTCACGCGCATTCCAAGGCAAATGGGACCTCAAGTGCCAAGGTTTCAGACCCGCTGCCGATACAGGACCGGATCGACGGTTTCGGCCATGGCCTTTTCATCGAGCGTTCCGCCGAAAAAATCATTAATGGCCTTTGCCGCGGCAAAGGAATTTTCAATGCATTGCGCATAGTGCATATAGAGGGTCGGTATTTTCCGGTTCAGCAGCAGCTGTCTTGTCGTCTCAACCTGACCGGCAAAAACGGCTTTGAGCCGCTCATCCGGGATGTTGCTCCCCCGTTTTCCCTGCCGCTCCAGCATTTTCCGCTGCGACCGGACCACTTCCTCCAGGTCCCGCTCCATAAACACCACCCGGCAGCTCGTTTCCCCCGGCAGGAACATGAGCAGCTGCGCCACGATTTTCACGGCCTTGCCCCCGGCTTCCGGCAGCCATGTCCTGTCCTTTTGCAGTTTCTTTGCCTTCTCCCATTCGAAATAGCCCCTGGGATTGTCTGCATCAGCCGGCCTCGAAGCGTCAACAAGGAGCGACAAGCCTCCTGCCTTGAGCATCTGCATCATTAACGAGGTACCGGAACGGGGCAGGCCCGATACAATGGTGACGACCCGGTCATCCCCAAGGAGGAAGGCATCGGCCCGATCCACCGGCAGGACCTTGCCGGGAGATTGATCGGATGTCCCGGCCGTGCCGGCCGTTGGCTTTATCTCCTCCGGCGGGACCTTTCCCTCCCGGAGTTTTTTCAGCCGTTCCGCCGCCTCCTCAGCCTTCTGCCTGTACTCGGCGGCCGGCCCCGGGCTGTCCAAGCGGTGCTCGTGGATATAGGCCAGGCGCTCATAGGCTTCCTTGAAGTTGGGATTCTGGGAAACCGCCACATTCAGTGCCTCCACCGCCTGGGTGAGCCGGCCCATGCGGTGCAGGGCGATTCCCAGAAGGTAGTGGGCGGAAGGATTGTGAAATTTCAGGGCCACGGCCTTGAGCGCCGCGTCCGAAGCGAACAGGTTGCTCCGCCGATGCAGCAGGGCGCGGCAACGCCCCAGGTGCGCGTCCGCGTTTTCCGGGTCGAGGCGCAGCACCCTCTTGAAGCGCCTGTCCGCATCTTCCCAGCGTTTCATATTCAGATAGATCCGGCCCGTATTGAGAAGCAGCTCGGGCGTCTCGGCGCCCGCCTTTTCCGCTTTACCGAGATGGTCCAGGGCGCTTTTCTCATCCCCCTCGGCGAGGCACACACGGGCCATCAGGTGCTCGGGGGTATTGAGGTTTTGGTTGGCCTCGACCGTCAGCCGGAACAACCGCTCTCGCTCCGGTTCACTCAGGTCTTCCGGGCGCTTATCCCCCAGTTTTCCTTTCATTTTTGCCAGTTCCCTACCGGCCCGGGCAGCCTGTGCCTTTTTGCGCTCCGAGAGGTCCTCCAATATCCGGCGGGCAGAGGGGATTTGATCGGTTGCCAGGTAAGCCTGCGCCAGGGCGAGGGTGAAGCGGTCTTGATCCGGCGATTCCGATCTGAGATCTTCCAGGTAGGGGATGGCCTCGGTATGCCGCCCCGCATCCATATAGGAGACCGCAAGGTTGAAACGGAGTTCCCGTACGGTCTGCACCACGGCCTTTTCCTGGTCCTCCTCGGGTTTTTCAATGTACCCCAGGACCACAAGCTGGTTGATGCCCTCCCTGGCGTCTGTCGGATCCATGCGGAGGTTTTCCGGGTGACGGCCGTCTTCACCCGGCACGTCATCCCAGCTGGGGATGGTCCTGATACGGGGTGGCGCCTCAAATACGTTCACCAGCGGGGCGCCGTCCAAGTCCAGGCCCACGGGCAGGCCGAACAGCATCAACACGGTCGGGACCAGGTCGAGCAGGCCCGCCCCGTGGAGGATCTCATCCTTTTTGATGCCGGCGCCTTTCATGACGAATATGCCGTGAGGCCGGTGTTGGGAGGCGGGTGTGCTCTGATGGTGCAGGGCTGATCCGGGCCTTAAACGGCCGGAGTGGAAACCGTGATCCGAGACCAGGATAACGGTGACGTCTTCCCCGGCTACCCTCAATAGGGTGCCCAGATGGGCGTCCAGGAGCATATATCCGCTTTCCACCACATGCCGGTATCGCTTGAAATCGGTTTTATCCACCCACGACAGGCGCGGGGGGTGGTAGGGCATGAAAAAGTGACAGAACCGGTCGATGCTGTCAAAGTAGACCGCTGAAAAATCCCACGGCTCGTAATGCATGATGGCGCAGGCAGCGTCCTTAACGGTGATGGACTCGGCGATCAATCGGGCCATGGTCTCGATGCGGCGGTCTTTTTCCTGATCGATGTCGGCCAGGCGCGGCACAAAGCCTTGAATGAGGCGGGGGTCCAGTTCCTGAGGGTGGGTGCGTAGTTCGGCCAGATTTTCGTCGAGCCGGGGAGGGTGGACGGTGCCGGGCCGGACGGGCCACGGATTTCCATAGGGCGCCACGGCCCTCTGATAATGGTTGGAAACCATGACGCCGTTGATGGGTTCGGCCGGGTGAGACGGCCACCAACTCACCACGACGCATTTCCGCTCGTTCTGGCTGAGGATGTTCCAGACGGCCTTGGTCTTTCGTGCGACGGCGGTGATGGGGCGGATGCCGCCCCCGTGGGGGTCAGGCTCGGTAAAGCCGTGAATGCCGTGTTTGAACGGGCGCTTACCCGTGGCAATGGAGGTCCACAGGATGGGGGAGAGGGTAGGAGAAAGAGTGGAGACATTGCCCATGACGCCCTGGTTGACCAGTCGGTTCAGGTTGGGCATCTTTCCCGCGTCCATGAGCGGGTTGATCATCTGCCAGTCGGCGCCGTCCCACCCGATGAACAGGACCTTCTTTGCCGGGGGAGGGGTCATTTCAGAGATATGGTTCGTCAATCAGACTTCCTGGTCCTTCCTCCTTTTCAGCCGTCTTCCTCCCTCCAGGAGGATCAGGCCCATGAGAACCATCATGCCCCACTGGTTCAGGGTGGGAATGGGTGCGCACTGCGGGGTGCTGATCGCCCTTTCCGCATCGGTTTCATAGGCCCATCGCTTGATTTTTCCCCACTTGCCGTCTTTGTCACCTTCAAATTCGATCCAGCCGTAATGCCATCCCGCTTCCACATCCCCGCTACCGACGGGGATGTAAAAATAGACGCCGATATACCCGGATTCTCCAACAAAAGGTCCGGTTGGGTAACCACTGGGATAGTCTCCCCAACGCTGAAGTTCAGCAAAGGTACTTGAATTTGTTCTTTCATCGGGCACGATTTCGGAACAGGTAAAGCGGTAGGCATAGCTGGGACCCTGCTGCGTATCATACTTTAAAATTTGGTTATAGTTGATGTTAATATTATTTTGAATGAAAACAGTAGCAAAAAAATTTCGTGAAAATTCAAAATCATCTATTCCGTCATTATTAACATCAACATATTGGCTGTCGTTTGAATCGTCTATGGTGATATCCGGGGGGTCGGTTATAATGGTTCGTGCCCCTGCTGGTGGAGCCACGGCCAGCACTGCGCCGGCGGCCACGGAGTAGCCGAGCAGTCTCTTGTTGATGATCCTTTTTGTATGCGATCTTTTGTTTCGGCCGTTTAGATTATTCATCTTATCATCTCCATCTCAATGAAGGTATTGATCGGCCTTGAAAAAGGCTATCGAAAATAATCCCAGCAATGATTATTTATAATAAATCAGCCAAATAAATGTAACTGACCTGATTCTAATCAAATTATAAAATTGTTTGAACTAATATCATTTTTGAAACAATTTGTCAAATTTTTTAGTTTTGCCCAAATCCACCGTCTAATTTTCGCATGACGTATTCCACAAGGTGATTTGGGGACATTCCTGATCGCCGGCAGGGTCTCGGTGAGCTGTCAGTTGTTAGTCGTACATTGCGGGCTGCGAGTTGCGAGTTAATCCCTTAATCCGTTCTTCCACCTTTCTCCTTCTACCTTTCCTGTATGAGCAGCTTCAGTCGGGATCTTCGGCGTTTACTTTGAAGCGCCTCTCCTTTATGATACGCGAATCACATAATCGATTGATACCGTTCATTACTTCCTAATATTATTAGAGTTTCCAATGGAACAAAAATACAGCTTCGAAAATGTCTGGCAGCGGGTTTCCACGGACCTCAACAATGAAATTATCGAATTCTGGAAAAGGAATCATGCCCTGCCCTCCGGCGAGGACCCCGAAGAAAGGGCCGATCAGGTGGTACTTGTCGTCCGCAATGAACGGCATGAAATCATAGCGGTGAATACCGCCGTAAAGATATTTGCCAAGAGGTTTAGAAACTCATTCTATTTTTACCGGACCATGACCGCCGGGGGATTCAGGAACCTGGGTGTCGCCGAAGACATGCTGAACATAACGCGCGATTTTTTTGAAGCGCTGTTCAAAAAAGAAAAGACAAAAACCTGCATCGGCATTTTGTTGACCGTAGAAAGTGAAATACTTGCCGCGCGCTTTCGCCAGGCCATACGGCCGACCAAGTTTATCTTCATGGGATATAATGAAAATGGATATCAGTTAAGAGTTTATTACTTTGAAGGCGCGGAAATATGAAATAACAGCCGCATGTCCGCTTGCCGAAATACTTGGATTGCAACGTCAGGACGGACACAACATAAGGAGGACGCAAAATG
>JAFDKD010000250.1 GCA_019307165.1 Deltaproteobacteria bacterium
GACAATGAACAATAATCAATAATCAATCGTATTGTTTTCCCCACGAGGACCAATGAACCAGGATATATCGCACATGAATGAAAGCCGCCCCGGCCGCCTGCGGGCCACCACCATTCTTGCCGTTAAAAAGGACGGCCGGTCGGTGATGGCGGGAGACGGGCAGGTCAGCTTAGGCGAAACCATCATGAAGCATGGCGCCGTCAAGGTTCGCACCATGCACGAGGATCGGGTCCTTGTCGGATTTGCGGGCGCGGCGGCCGATGCCTTCAATTTGTTCGAACGCCTGGAAGAAAAACTGAAAGCCCTCAACGGCAACCTTCCCCGCGCCGCCGTGGAATTGGCAAAGGATTGGCGGACGGACAAGATTCTGAGGCGGCTCGAGGCCCTGCTGCTGACAATGGATGAAGCGCATATCCTGATTATTTCAGGGACGGGAGATGTCATCGAACCGGATGACACGGTTGCCGCCATCGGATCGGGCGGTCCGTATGCGCTGGCGGCTGCCAAGGCCCTGGTGGCCCATTCGGAATTGAATGCCGTGAGCATCGCCCGCGAGGCCATGAAGATCGCCGCGTCAATATGCGTTTATACCAATGATCGGTTGGTGGTGCGCGAATTGACCGACGGGATCTCCGGATAGGGATAAGGGTCGATAGGGCTTGCTTTGAGGCAGCCCTCTATACATTGAATATTGAACATTGAGTTATTGAAGATTTATGGATGCCGGGCACTCAACTTGTCCCACGCTGTTCGATTTGGCAATGCACCGATTTGAAAATGAACGCGTCGGCCCTATAGGGCTTCGGTTTTGAGGTTGAGTGCCGGGCCACAACCAATTTTCAATTTTCAATTTTCAATCTTCAATTTCTTTACAGTCCTGTAAGTGACTAGAGTTAAGGAGTTATTTCGACATTCGATCGGGAAAAGAGCCATTTTCGGATGGACACTTGGACGACACCTTGAAGAGGCATAATCCCAATGAAGGTTTTTACACCTAGAGAAATCGTATCCGAACTGGATAAATTCATTATCGGTCAGGACCAGGCCAAGCGGTCCGTCGCCATCGCACTTCGAAACCGCTGGCGGCGTCAGCAAGTGCCTCCGGAGCTTCGGGACGAAATCGCACCCAAGAACATTATCATGATCGGGCCGACCGGCGTGGGCAAAACGGAAATCGCCAGGCGTCTGGCGCGGCTGGCCAGGTCGCCGTTTCTAAAAATCGAGGCCACCAAGTTTACAGAGATCGGTTACGTGGGCCGGGATGTGGAATCCATGGTTCGGGACTTGACGGAGCTGGCCGTAAACATGGCCAAAAAGGAAGAGCAGGAGAAGGTCCAGGTAAAGGCCCGCGAACTGGCCGAGGAAAGACTCCTGGATATTTTGCTTCCCAAGGGGAAAACCGAAGGCAGGGAAGAGGACGGCGGTGAAAAGACCCTGGAAGTGGTCAGGGGAGAACGCTTCGAAGGCACGTCCACCCGCGACAAGCTGCGGCGGATGCTCCGCGACGGAAAGTTGGATGAGCGGTATGTGGAAGTTGAAGTGGTCGCCAACACCGCTCCCATGGTGGAGGTCTTCTCGGGCTCCGGCATGGAGGAGATGGAATTCAACATCAAGGAAGTGTTCGGCAACATATTCCCGACCAAGAAAAAGCGGCGCAAGGTCAAGGTGCCGGAGGCAAGGGAAATTCTTGTCCAGGAGGAGTCCCAGCGGCTGATCGACATGGATAAGGCGATCGAAAACGCCGTCCGGTTGACCGAACACAACGGGATTATTTTTCTGGACGAACTGGACAAGGTGGCGGGCAAGCAATCCGCACAGGGACCCGATGTTTCAAGGGAAGGGGTGCAGCGGGACCTTCTGCCGATTGTCGAAGGATCGACGGTGATGACCAAATACGGCATGGTAAAGACCGACCATGTCCTGTTCATTGCCGCCGGCGCATTCAGCGCGAGCAAGCCGTCGGACCTGTTGCCGGAACTTCAGGGGCGGTTTCCCATAAGGGTGGAGTTGGATTCGCTCACCATGGAGGACTTCGTGAGGATTCTGACGGAGCCCGAAAACGCCTTGATAACCCAGTATCAGGCCTTGCTGGAGACGGAAGGGGTCGAGTTGAAGTTCGAGCCGGAGGCCATTTGCGAAATCGCCGGCCTGGCCAGCAAAGTCAACGAGCGCATGGAGAATATCGGGGCGCGGCGTCTGCACACGGTCATGGAGAAGCTCCTGGACGAGATATCCTTCGAGGCCCCGGACATGAACGAAAAGACCGTGACCATCACCAGGGATTATGTCATCGAAAAACTGAAAGACATTCTGGAAGACGAGAACCTGAGCAGGTACATCTTATGATCGCCACGGCGGATAGAGCAAAAGTCCTGATTGAGGCCCTGCCCTACATCCGGCGCTTCAAAGGGGCCACCATCGTGATGAAATACGGCGGCCATGCCATGGTGGACGACGAGCTGAAACGGAATTTCGCGCTCGATATCATCCTGATGAAGTATGTGGGCCTCAATCCGGTGGTCGTTCACGGGGGCGGTCCCCAGATCGGCGATTTTCTCAAGAGACTTTCCATAGAGTCCGAATTTGTCGACGGCATGCGCGTTACCGACAAACAGACCATGGATGTGGTGGAAATGGTGCTCGTGGGCATGGTGAACAAGCAGATCGTCACCCTCATCAACGGCAACGGCGGAAGCGCCGTGGGCCTGTCGGGAAAGGACGGACAGCTCATCACGGCCGAGAAAATGAAATATCTGAAGCGCAAGGGGGACGACCAACCCCCCGAGATCATCGATATGGGCATGGTGGGGCAGATCACGCATGTGGATACGCGCATCCTGGAGGGCCTTGCCGACAGCGAGTTCATACCGGTCATCGCGCCGGTGGGTGCGGGCACGGAAGGGGAGACCTACAATATCAACGCGGACCTGGTGGCGGGCCGCATCGCAGCCGCCCTCGAGGCACGCAAACTGATGTTGCTGACCGATACGGAGGGGGTCCTGGATAAGGACGGCGGGCTGATATCCACCATCAAAGGGGGAGAGGTCGACGCATTGATAACGGACGGCACCATCCAGGGAGGGATGATCCCCAAAATCAACTGCTGCCTGGACGCGCTGGCGGGGGGCGTCAGAAAGGCCCACATCATCGACGGCCGCAAGGAGCACGCCATATTGCTGGAAATCCTCACCACCGCCGGCGTGGGCACGGAAATTATCCCATAAGGTTAACGGAGGTGCGAGAACACCATGACGCAAAAAGAATCGAACGGCGGCGATACCATGAAGCTGGCCGACACCTATATGTTTCACACCTATGCGCGGTTTCCCATAACCCTTGTTCGGGGGGAGGGCTGCCGGGTGTGGGACGAAGACGGAAACGAATATCTCGATTTTGTCGGCGGCATCGCCGTATGCGCGCTGGGCCACAGTTCGCCCGTGGTGACCCGGGCGCTTGAAGCGCAGTCCAGGCGCCTGGTTCACGTGTCCAATCTTTATTACACCCGTCCCCAGGCGGAACTGGCCCGACTTCTGGTGGAGAATTGTTTTGCGGACAAGGTCTTTTTCTGCAACAGCGGGGCGGAATCCAACGAGGCGGCCATCAAGCTGGCGCGCCGATACGCCTCGGAGGCATTCAAACCCGAAAAGCGCGTGATTGTCTGCATGGATAACTCTTTTCACGGTCGAACCATGGCAACCCTCTCCGCCACGGGGCAGGCCAAAGTTCAAAAGGGTTTCGATCCGCTCCTGCACGGCTTCACCTTCGTGCCCTTCAATGACGTGGGGCGTCTGGAACAAGCCATGGACGAGAGCGTGTGCGCCGTCATGATGGAACCCATACAGGGCGAGGGCGGGGTGGTCTGTCCCTCCCCCGACTATTTGAACGCAGTGCGTTCTCTTTGCGACCAAAAGGACGCGCTCCTGATTTTCGATGAAGTCCAGGTGGGCATGGGTCGGACGGGGAAGCTTTTCGCTCATGAACACTACGGCGTTACTCCGGACATCATGACACTGGCCAAGGCCCTGGGGAACGGTCTGCCCATCGGCGCCATGCTGGCTACCGACGCCGTGGCCGGCGCGTTCGGCCCGGGAAGCCATGCCACCACCTTCGGCGGCACGCCCTTGGTGGCGGCCGTTTCCAATGCCGTGGTCTCGGAACTGCTCGATGGGGGTTGGGTGGATCATTGCCGCGAGGTGGGAGACCATTTCAGGCAGGGTCTTGAGGGACTGGTGGAACGGCACGCCCTGGCCCTGGGGGTCAGGGGGCTCGGGCTCATTCTGGGGCTGGAATTGGATATTCCAGGGGGGCCCCTCGTCAAATATTGCATGGACGCGGGGTTTCTAATCAACTGCGCGCAGGAGAATATTCTCCGGTTCCTGCCCCCGCTGATTGTTGGAAAGGATGAGATCGATTCCCTGTTGAGCACCCTGGACAATGTTCTGGCAAAGGCTGCGAAATTGGTTGAGGAGTAGGGTATGAAAAAGGACCTGTTGACCATCAAACATTTGACCGGAGATGACATCCTTTCTTTTATCGACAGGGGGCTCGAAATCAAGCGCTCCGGGAGAAATACAGATCGTCCCCTGAGGGGCTGCACACTGGGTCTGATTTTCGAAAAAGCGTCCACCCGGACCCGCGTCTCCTTTGAAACGGCCATGACCCGTTTGGGGGGACACACCCTTTTTCTGAGCCGGGAGGCCTCCCAGCTTTCCAGGGACGAGCCGATCAAGGACACGGCGAGGGTCCTTTCCCGGTATGTGGATGCCCTGGCCGTGCGGACCTTTTCCCAGGCCATGGTTGAGGAGATGGCCCAATGGTCGAAGATCCCGGTGATCAATGCGCTCACCGACCGGTACCATCCCTGCCAGATCCTCAGCGACCTCATGACCGTCAAGGAGAAGCGGGGGAGCCTGGAGAACATGAAGGTGGCCTGGGTGGGGGACGGCAATAACGTGGCCCATTCATGGATCGGCGCGGCGCGGATTTTGGGCTTCCGACTGGTCCTTGCCTGCCCGGAGGGATACGAGCCCATGCCTGAAGAGCTTGAGGGGGCCGGGGACAATATCCGGGTCGTCAGGGACCCACGGGAGGCCGCGACGGATGCCCATGTGATCAACACCGATGTGTGGACCAGTATGGGGCAGGACGCTGAGAGAGACCGGCGGCTCAAGGATTTTCAGGGATTTCAGGTGGACGAGGCGCTGGTGTCGATGGCCAAGCCGGAAGCGCTGATCATGCACTGCCTGCCGGCACATCGCGGCGAAGAGATCGCGGAAGGTGTGATGGAAGGGCCCAATTCGGTGATTTTTGATCAGGCCGAAAACAAGATGCATCTCCATCAGGCCCTTTTGGAAATGCTCATTGCGGGCCCATAAGCCGGTTTTCGATATCATCCGGAGATCATGCCGGCCGATTGTGAGCGTCGGTTGCGGTCGGTTCCGTCAAACGGGTCGATGAATAAGGAGATCTGACGTGAGTGACGGTATT
>JAFDKD010000018.1 GCA_019307165.1 Deltaproteobacteria bacterium
AACACGGCAACATGCTGATACCGTCGGCGGAGTTGTGCCGCATCACGAAATTGACAAAGACAGTGCCACGTGAGGCTTAGTGTCCATCCGGAAATAGCTCTTTTTCCGATGAGAAGAAACTTACTTTCCTTCTTTTTGTCTTTCTTCCGTTACACAGTAGATCCCCTGTCCCGCTCGCGTCGGCTCAAAGCAGAGATTGTCCGAGAGGCAGGCCGCTTTTCGAAGGTCGCCCGATTCCCATCGCTTGACCAGATCGGGTTCCCGGATAAAGGGACGGCTCATGGAGAAATAGTCGGCAAGGCCTTCTTCGAAAAGCCGCTCCGCCAGCTGCGGCGTGCGGATTCCGCCCACCAGAATCAACGGTACGCTCAGACGCTTTTTGAATGCCATGGCCGCTTCTTTGAAATAGGCCTCTTTTTCCTCCGATGTTATGCCGACCCTCGACGGTATGTTCTTTCCCGACAGGAACGTACCGCCGCTCAGTTCGATGGCGTCGATCCCACCTTCCTGAAGCATCATGGCGACCGCGGCCGAATCCTCGACCGTGAGACCCTCTTCAATGAAATCCTGGGAATTCATCTTGACCAGTACGGGAAAATCGGGCCCCACGGCCGACCGTACCGACCCGAGCACTTCCATCAGCGCGCGGGCGCGGTTTTCCAGGCTTCCGCCGTATGCATCCGTCCGTTTGTTAAGTGCGGGCGAAAGAAACTGGCTGAGGAGATAGCCGTGCGCCGCATGAATCTGGATCGCGTCGAATCCCGCTTCCCTGGCGCGTCCGGCCGCCAGGCCGAAGGCCTCCACCACCGCGGCTATGTCCGTTTCCGTCATTTCCCTTTTCGGTCCTTTGGAAAGGCCTTCCACAGCCGATGGGGCCATGGGAAGTTCGCCGGTTGCTTTCGCAAAGGCGAAATACCCTGCATGGGCCAATTGTACGGCCACGGGGCTGCCGTATTCATGAACGGCCCGTGCCATGCCCCGAAGCCCTTCCATAAGGCGGTCGTCGTAAATGCCCAGCTGCCGAGGGCCGGCCTGGCCGTTCTGAAGCACGTAGGCGTGGCTGGAGATGATCAGACCGACGTGTCCTTCCGACAGGCGCGCCATGCATTCGATCAATTGGGGAGTGCAGGCCCCGTCATCTGCGGCCATTGCCTCCCAGGTGGCGGATCGGACAAATCGGTTGGGAAGCGTCATTCCATTAATTTGGGATGGTTCGAATAGTTTTGACATAATGTCCTCCATTGTCGTGAAAGAAAAGTGGAAAGAAGAGAATAATGAATATCCAACATTCCTTGTTCGATATTCGATATTCTACTTTTCCACGCGGTCGTCATAATTGTCTTTCATCCACTTGCGATATAATCCCGTGCGAACGGCATTCACCCAGTCCATGTGGCTCAGGTACCAGTCCACGGTTGCTTCAAGGGCCTCTTCAAAACCATGCCGGGGTCGCCAGTCCAGCGTTTCCCTGATTTTGGACGCATCGATGGCATAGCGGCGGTCGTGCCCGGGCCGATCCGCCACGAACCGGATGAGCCGCTTGCCGGCGGCCGCGCCCGATCGATCCAACCGGGCATCCATGGTTTCGCAGAGCAGATGGATGATGTCGATGTTCCGGCGTTCCTCGTTTCCGCCGATATTGTATGTCTCGCCGGGCACGCCTTTGTCCAGCGCCGCCATCAGGGCCTCGCAGTGATCGCGAACGTAAAGCCAATCCCGCACGTTTTTGCCGTCCCCGTAAACGGGCAGGGGCTTCTCTTCCAGGATATTCAAAATCATCAACGGGATGAGTTTTTCCGGGAATTGATAGGGACCGTAATTATTGCTGCAGTTGGTCACGACGACGGGAAGGTCGTAGGTGCGGAAATAGGCCTTGACCAGGTGGTCCGATCCCGCTTTGGAAGCGGAGTAGGGGCTTGACGGGTCGTAAGGGGTTTGTTCCGTAAACAGGCCATCGGGACCCAGGCTGCCGTATACCTCGTCGGTGGAGATGTGAATGAATCGAAAATCTTCCGGCTTCCCTTCGGCCGCCCAGAACGCCTTGGCGGCTTCCAGCAATCGGAACGTGCCCATGACGTTGGTTTCCAGAAAAAGGTCGGGTCCGAGAATGGACCGGTCCACGTGGGATTCGGCCGCGAAATGGATGACACCGGAAAAACGGTTTTCCCGGAAAAGGCGCTGCAGCAATTCGGGGTCCCGGATATCGCCCTGAACGAGCCGGTGCCGGTCGGCGCACTCGGGCGGGAGACCGGTCAGATTGGCGGGATTGCCCGAATAGGTCAGGGCGTCCAGGTTGACGATTCGCCAATCGGACCGTACGTCAAGGGCGTGATGGATAAAGTTGGAACCGATGAAGCCGGCCCCTCCGGTGATCAGGTATGGTTTTAGATTCATAGGATGAAGTTCACTTTTCTGTTAGAGGCGATTCCGCCTATAATAAAGCTCTTTCTAACACAATGTCACAAAAACAGATTTACCACAGAGACACGGAGGGCACAGAGAACTTTTTTTGTTTGTCGCGAGATACCGACAAACAAAAATGTGCTGCACAAAATATTACCGCAAAAGAATAGACCGCTTTCTTTATTAATGAGTTTACCGGAGGGTATTTTCGTCTATCGGTATCTCCCGATAGACGAAAAGATAAGTCCTCCTCCGTGATCTCCGTGTCTCTGTGGTGGATATATCTGTCGCTTTTCTACTATCGCGATGCGGCGAAAGAGGCGTCAGGCCCCCATTCCCCGGATTCCCGGGTCGGCCCGCTCCCGAATATCGTCCCAGGTGACGGTGTCTACGGCGTAATCGGCGCCGTCGGGCCGGATCGTCGTGAAGTCCACCGGCGAGTAAAGGTGTCCGACGAGTCGCCCGTTTGCGTCGAGAATGTCGGACAGTCGCGGGCCCTTTGCATCGAGGCCCCAGAACCGGTATTCCTGTTTCATTGCGGAAACCATCTGAGAGAATTGATCCTTGGCCGTGATGGGCGTCCAGCCGGGCCCCTTTAATCGAACCGGGTCCGATTTCCGGTCCATGAGAATCGCGGTGGGAGCGGCCGGATTACCACAGTAGGCGGTATCCAGGTCTTGGAACCGGGTGTCGATAAATGCCTGCATGTCTCCGCTATCCACAGAACTCGGTCTCATCTTTCCGTAACCGGCGCAGGCCAGCATCATCAGCGCTCCCAACCAGAGCGCGCATGTCCGCGAGAGGAGACAATATCGCTTCAATCCGCCCATTCTCATTTCCACAACGGGTATATTTATTTCAACAGCAAAACCTGGCCTGCCGCGGCGAAGCCGGGTCTTTCGAGCCCGGACTTTTTACGCAAAGGAAACATATCACATCAGAGTATTTAACGGTAAGCACAATCGCTCCTTGTAAATACTTTTTCCGTCTTCGCAACGAAGCCGTCCCAGACGCCAATCCGGGAGCGGGGATCCGACGTTCAGCGCCGGTTGCGGCGACCTTGATTTCAGGATTTTTTTATGACGGACGGGACCTCGAAACATGAGGTAATGGTTTCAATGGCGGGCTGGAGATGATCGGCGGGGATCACGCCGCTGATGGAGGCGATAGAGCAAGCCAGACCCAGGAGCCGCACGCCGCTTTTTTTACAGGCGTTCAGCAGTTCCCCCGCAAGGCCATAGCGGTCCCCGAAATGGGGGCCGTTCATGGAAAAACCGGCAACAGCGCCCCTCATACGGGTCTCTGCATCGGGGAGCAGTCGTGCCAGGATTCGCAGGCTCTCGCTTGCGATGGATTTGGGGAGGAGCAAAAGCGCAACCAGCGACCCCGGGTTCGCCGACACCCCGGTCGCCAGAAAACCAAGCCCTACGCCTAGTTCGCCCAGACGCCTGAAGAACGCCCCCAGGGCAGGCAGATGTTCCATTGATACGTTCAGCTGAAGCAACTCCCTTTCCTCCTGATATTCCAGGAAATAGACCTTGGGCCGCTTTTCCTCAAAGGAAGCGATGACTTCTTTAAAGATTTGTTCCTTGCCTTTTTGGGCCAGTTTCCAGTCGGAGGGGGTCCTGTAGGCGCTGAACCGAAACGGATTGAAAAGGGATTCGGTGGCCTTGTCCACGTTTTCTACATCAAGGACGACAGACAGGGTCGATGGGGAGTTGGACAGGCTTTTGGGCCGGATACCGGCCTGGGAGAGTGCAGTCAAGAGTTCGCCCAGAATAGCCGGATCGTTCATGTGAGGAAATATGGAAAGAAGCGCCGAGGGCTCGGCCACCGGGGGCGAGCCTGGATTCGCTGTCGTCAGGAGGTGTGCCGCCTTGGCGGCATCCTGAGCGCTCACAAGTAGATCGAGCCCCCAATTCGGTCCTTGATCCAGGGACGAGAGAAAATTGAGGTTGATTTTTTTTCCGGTGAGGAGACGGCAGCATTCCGCCGGCAGATAATCCGCCTTGTCAGGCGAAGCCAGCGAAATGCGAACCACCTCGCTTAAAATCTTGAAACCGCCGAGTCGCGCTCGATGGGGCATGGAGGAACCGCTGGGAATGTGAGTGGGCGTGTTCGAATGTTTTTCAAACACGCGAATTCAATCATCGGCATTCGGCGTACGATGTTTCGGCCGCCGAACGCCATGGTTTTGCGCCGTGGGTCACCAAGTGGACGCTAGGTCAGATCCGCGACTACGTTCCACAACGTCTCCGTATCGATGGGCTTGGCAATGTACTCATCCGCCTCGGTGGACATGCCATCGGCGTGCGTATAGGTCGTGGTCGGGACCGCCTCGCCGACGGCCGTCAACAGGACGACGGGGATATCCCGGGTATTTTCATCGGCCTTCAATTCGGCACAGAGGACATAGCCATCCTTTCTCGGCATCATAATGTCAAGGATAATCAGGTCCGGACGGCGCTCTTTGATGGATTCCTCTCCCTCGATGCCGTCATAGGCCCGGCCCACTTCACACCCCTTGCTCTCGAGCATCATGGCGACGGTTTCCACCAGATCCGGGTCATCATCCACCACCAAGATATATTTCTGATCCATATGCTCCTCCTGAAATAGGTGTTATTTCTCGGTTCATGTAACGCATTCCGAAAAGGTGTATGCCATGCGTTTAATTAATGCAACCAAAACCTAACCGGCCACGTCAGGTCTCGGAGATAAACCGCTCCTCTCTACAATTTCGGGTACCTTTTCCTCCCACTCGATGGCCATGATGTGGAATCCCCGAACCCCTTCGATTTCCTTGAGTCGCTGGATTGTCTCAATACAGATATTGATACCTTCCTGCGCCTGTTTTTCCTTTGGCGTATCGCTCATGCGTTTCACCAACTCATCGGGGACGTCCATGCCGGGAACGCGGTTTTTCATGTACTTGGCCATGCCCGCGGACTTAAATGGGGTGACGCCGGCGAGGATGTAAACTTTTTCGTGAAGCCCCCGGTCCCGGGCCTGCTTCATCCATTCCTCGAATCGCTCCACGTTGTAGACGCATTGGGTTTGGATAAATTCGGCCCCGGCCGCTATTTTTTTTGCCAGGCGGGGGACCCGGATCTCGAAGGGATCGGCAAACGGGTTGGCCGCCGCTCCCACGAACATCCGGGGCGGTCGCTTGATTTCGTCTCCGCCGAGGAATTTTCCTTCATCCCGCATCATGCGCACGGTTTGGATCAGCTGCATGGAATCGATATCAAACACATTTTGTCCGGTAGGGCTGTCCCCGAAGCTCTGATGGTCCCCCGACAGACATAGAATGTTGTGAATGTCAAAAGAGGCGGCGCCCAGGATATCGCTCTGAAGGGCGATCCGATTTCGGTCCCTGACCACCATCTGCAGCACCGGCTCCAGGCCCATCAGCTTAAGATGGATGCAGGAGGCCAGGCTCGACATGCGGGTAACCGACGTCTGGTTGTCCGTGATGTTGACGGCATCCACATAATCCTTGATCAGTTCAGCTTTCTTCTTGATGACTTCCGGGTCGCTGCCCCTGGGAGGACCGCACTCGGATGTGACGGCCAGGCGCCCCGCCGCCAGGACTTTTTCCAATTTGCTGGGTGTCACGGTGTTTACGGTATCGCTCATTGTCTCACATCCTCCCTCACCACTTTCCGTGGGCCGCCGGCCCTCTCGGTTGACCAGTCTTTGATAGGGGCAAGCGTTTCGTACTCATCCATCCGATCCAGTTCTTTCAGCCTGTCGACAATCAATTGCCATGCGCATTCCACCTCGGCATTGATTTCGCACTTGCCTTTTGTAGAACCGCCGCAAGGGCCGTTGAACAGCCGTTTGGCACAACGGGAAACCGGGCAGATGGCGGCCGTTTGCGCCAGGATGCACTGGCCGCATCCCTGGCACCGCTCGGCCCATACCCCCCGTTCCTCGGTAGCGCCCATAAAGCAGGTGTTGACGCCGGGAAGTATGGGCCGGTCGAAATATTTCTCGGCCATGAACTGGACCCCCACGCCGCAGGCCAGTGAAATAACGGCATCATACTGGTCCATGACGCTCCGGATTTCTTCAAGATACTCGTGATCGCACTGCCGCTCGAGGGTGACCTCGTCGATATGGACGTCCTTCCCCTCGTTCATGAAGGCCATTCGGAGGGCCGATGCCAGGACGCCGACCTCCTTTTTCCCCCCGGCTTCGCAGACCGTCACGCATTCGTTGCACCCTGCGATGAGGATGTTCTTGAAATCTTTGACCTCACCGATGATTTCCTCAATGGGCTTTCTGTCCGCAACTATCATGTAATGTATCCTCCTCAGGCCGCTTTTTTCCCTTTGGCCCGCTTAATGGGGTTGGGCCCCAACGCCTTTATCGTTTCCGTCATTTCTTCCGCGTATTGAGCGAATTTCGGGCCTTCTCCGCTCGAGAGGTTGAACATCTTGACCCGTTCCCCTCCCACGCCGATCGTGTCCAGCATCTCCTGGGCCGCTTTCACGCGCTTTTTCGCCCTCAAATTGCCGCTGTTGAAACGGCAGTCTCCTTCCATGCATCCCACCACATAAACGCCGTCCGCGCCCTTTTCAAAGGAGCGAAGAATGTGAATGATGTCCACCTTTCCGGTGCAGGGTATGCGCACCACGCGTATGGTACCCGGGTAATGAAGTCTCATGGAACCTGCCAGGTCCGCGGCGGTGTACCCTCAGAAATTGCAGCAAAAGGCAATGATGATCGGGTTGAACGCTTCCATTACAGCACCCCTTCCAGTAGTGAATCCACTTTGCACAGAATCTGGTCGTCTTCATACCAGTTCAGTTGGATAGCCTTGGCCGGACACTCGGCGGCGCAGATGCCGCATCCGTGGCATGTGGCCTCGTCGATTTCGCTGACCCCCTCTTCGTTGATGCGGGGCACGTCAAAGGGGCAGGCCCTGACACAGACCAGGCATGAGGCGCAGCGTTCCTCATCGACCCGGGCAACGACCGCCGACAGCGTAATTTCGCCTTGGGACAGAAAGGTGGTGGCCCGCGAAGCGGCGGCCAAAGACTGGGCAACGGCCTCGGAAATGAGCTTGGGGCCATGCGCCGTCCCGCACACGAAAACGCCCTCGGCCACCATGTCTACCGGGCGCAGCTTGACGTGCGCCTCCATAAAGTATCCTTCCGGGTTCCGGGCCTGCTTCAGTATCGTTCCCAGTTCCTCGGTGTCCTCCGCCACCATGCCGGCGCTGAGGGCCAGCAGATCGGCTTGGATCCGCACGTCCCGTTCCAGCACATGGTCTTTGAAGGTCACCATAACGCCCTGGTCCGTGGCCTCCACCAGGGGCGGTTCCTCCCGGCGGAAGCGGGCGAATATGACGCCCAACTCTCTGGCCCGCCGGTAGTAATCCTCCAAAAGGCCGTAGGTCCTCAGGTCCCGATAGAGGACGAATACGTCGGCTTCAGGGTTCAGCTCCTTGATATGTATGGCGTTTTTAACTGCGTTTTGGCAGCAGATCCGGGAGCAATTCGGGTTTTCCTCGTTCCTGGACCCCACGCATTGGATCATGGCCACCTGTTTGAGGTGATCCGCGCCCCGTTCCTCCAGGAGTTTTGCCAGTCGAATCTGGGTGACGATCCTGGGGTCGTCTCCATACCCGTATTCCCTGGGCTCGTATTCGTTGGCGCCGGTCGCCAGGATGATCACGCCGTGTTCGATCCGCCTTTCGTACATGCCGGGGCCGACGATCAGCTCGGTCGTAAAATTACCTTTAAACCCGCTGAAACCGACGATGAGAGAATTGGCAATCACCTCAACTTTTTCGTGGGCGTTGACCTCGTCAATGAGGTCCCTCAAGAAGTGCTGGATGTCCGCCCCCTCGATGGTGCTGGTCAGTTCCCGGCTCAGACCGCCGAGTTCGGCTTCCTTTTCCACGATGACCGTTTCATATCCCTGTTTGGCAAGGTTCAGGGCCGCGGTCATTCCGGCCACGCCGCCGCCCACCACCAACGCCCTTTCGATGATGCTGATCCGCTTTTCGCCCAATGGCTTGAGCAGGCCGGCCCTGGCAACGGCCATGCGAACCAGGTCTTTGGCTTTGTCCGTCGCGACCTCCGGTTCGTCCCCGTGGACCCAGGAGTTCTGATCCCGGATATTGGCCATTTCGAACAGGTACTTGTTCAGCCCGCAGGCCTGGAGCGTGTCCTGGAACAAGGGTTCGTGGGTCCTGGGCGAACAGGATGCCACCACGATCCGGTTGAGCTTTTCCTCTTCAATAACCTCCTTGATTTTTTCCTGCGTATCCTGGGAACAGGTAAACAGGTTCTGATCGGCGAACACCACGTAGGGCAGGGAGGCGGCGTATTCGGTAACCGCCGGCACGTCCACCACGCCTCCGATGTTGATGCCGCAGTTGCAGACAAACACCCCGATCCTCGGCGTCTCGCCCTCCACGTCTTTTTCTTCAGGCATTTCCAGGGTACGAATGTCCGTTCCCCTGCTTTCGGCAAGTGCCAGACCCGCGGCGGCCGCTGCCGCGCTGGCCTCGGTCACGGAACCGGGGATGTCCTTGGGCCCCTGGAAGATGCCGGAGGCATACACCCCGGGGCGGGACGTGCTTACCGGGCTGAAGGGGTGGGTGGCCGCAAAGTTGTACCGATCCAGTGCCAGGCCCAGGCGTTCGGCAAGCTCGACCGTGGCCGGGGACACCTGAAGCCCCACGGAGAGCACCACCATGTCAAAGACCTCTTCGTGGATGATGCCGTTTTCGTCGGAATAGGAAATCTGGAGGTCGTCGCTCCCCTCAATGGGATCGATGGTGTGGATTCGGGAACGTTCGAAACGGACACCGTGTTCGTCCTTTGCCCGGTTGTAGTACTTCTCGTAGTCTTTCCCGAAGGTGCGCATATCCATAAAGAAAATGGCCGCATCCAATTCTCCCTCGCTGTGCTCCTTGGCGATTACGGCCTCCTTGATGGCATACATGCAGCACATGGCCGAGCAGTATCCGTTTCCGCACCGATTCATATCCCTGGATCCCACGCACTGGAGCCACGCAATTTTCTTTGGCTCCTTTTCGTCGGAAGGTCTTTGGAGATGTCCCATGGTGGGCCCGGAGGCACTGAGGATGCGTTCGAATTCCAGACTGGTCAGCACGTTGGGGTGCGATTGGTGATGGTACAGGGTTTCAAGAGACGCCGGATCGAACGTGTCGGCGCCCGGGCAGAGAATTACCGATCCCACCGTAATTTCCCTGTCCACGGCAACGGCGTCGTGATCCACGGCTTCGGCCAGGCAGGCCTTCACGCACATGAAGCACTCGGAGCAGATGCCGCATTTGAGGCATCTGGCCGCTTCGGCCCGGGCTTCATCTTCGTTGAAACCGAGCGCCACTTCTTTGAAATTCCCGCTTCGCTCATCCGGAGCCAGGTGGCGCATGGGTGTCCTCGGGAGGAACGGCTCGTGCTCGATGGGCGGTTTCTCGTATGACCAGTCCTTTTCCCTGCCTTCGTTCAGGTCGAGGCCGTTGAGATACCTGTGAATGCTTTCAGCCGCCTCTTTTCCGCATTCCACGGCTTCCACCACCGAGCGGGGCCCGTAAATCACATCCCCGCCGGCGAACACGCCGTCCACCGGGGTTTGAAGGGTCACGGGGTCGGCTTCCAGGCCGCCTCTTTGCGTCGTTGCAACACCTTCGGACGATGCAAAAGCGAGGTCCGCCGCCTGACCGATGGCCACGATGACCGTGTCCGCCTCGATGGTCGTCAGGTCCGTCTCGTCATAAGCGGGGTTGAAGGCCCCGCTTTCGTCAAATACCGACGTACAGGCCTTGAACCGGATGCCCGTCAGCGCACCCCCGTCCGCGAGGAACCGTTCGGGACCCAGGCTGTTGACGATTTCCACGCCTTCTTCAAGGGCCTCTTCGACCTCGTAGTCCCAGGCGGGCATTTCGTCTCTTTTTTCCAGGCAGGCCAGGGTCACGGTTTCTGCGCCCTTGCGCATGGCGGTCAAGGCAACGTCCACGGCCACATTGCCCCCGCCGATGACAAGGACACGGCCCTTCACCGCCACATCCTCGCCGAGCCCCGCCTGCCTGAGGAAATCCACGCCTTTTAACACGCCGGGAAGGTCTTCTCCCTCCACATTCAGCTGTCGGCTCAGGTGCAGTCCGGTCCCCAGAAATACCGACTGAAAGCCTTTCGATTTGAGGCTTTCCAGCGTAATATCCGCGCCGAAGGCAACGCCCGTTTTTATCTCGACGCCCATGTCCTCGATCGTTTTGATCTCGGCCGCGAGGATGTCCCTCGGAAGCCTGTATTCAGGGATGCCGACGGCCATCATGCCCCCCGCCACGGGGAGTTTTTCAAAGACCGTCACCGGGTATCCCTTGAGGCGAAGGAAGTAGGCCGCAGACAGGCCGGCGGGACCGGCCCCGATAACGGCCACTTTTTCTTCGCGTGCTTCGGGCACCTCGGGGACATACGGTTCATCGCTTTTCATGTCCGTGTCCGAGAGAAACCGATGGAGGGTCTGGATGGCAATGGGTTCTTCCACATCGTCCCGGGTGCAAACACCTTCGCAGGGATGATGGCAGACCCGGCCGCAGGCCGCGGGAAAAGGGTGAGCCTCCTTGAAAAGCGCCAGCGCTTCCCGGTACTTGCCCTGATTCATGAGCGCGATATACCCCTGGATGCTGACATGCGCGGGACAGGTGGCCCGGCAGGGCGCCGTTCCCCTTTTGGTAATGGCGTAAGCGCCCGGAATGGCCTGGGCATATTGTTTGTAAATGGCCGTGCGCTTGGAGAGCCCGCTGTCATACTCGTTTTCCAACTCGATGGGGCAGACTTTGACGCACTCCCCGCAGCTGGTGCATTTGGATAGATCGATAAACCGGGGTTCCTGTCTGACCCGCGCCGTGAAACGTCCTTCTTCCCCTTCCAGTTCCAAAAGTTCGGAAGTGGTCAATAACTCGATATTGAGATGCCGGCCGACCTCGACCAGTTTGGGCGAGATCACTCACATGGCGCAGTCATTGGTGGGAAATGTCTTGTCCAGCTGAGACATAAGCCCGCCAATGGCGGAGGACTTCTCCACGAGATAGACGTAAAACCCTGAATTGGCCAGGTCCAGCGCGGACTGCATCCCGGCGATTCCGCCGCCGAGCACCATGATCGACCCTGAGGTATTGTTCCGGTTTTTTGGCATGTGCATCTTTTCCTTTCTAGACTTTGGCCTGATCAAGGATCTGAGGGATCTTGTCTTCCCATCCGATGGTTGAAATGACGACCCCGGCCAGCCCCATATCCTTTAATGCGGCCACGGTTTCGCCGGCGAGCTTTATGCAGTGTCTCACCTTGTCCGGCGCCTTCTGAATGGCGCGTATGGTTTCGGGCGGTATGGCGATATGCCGAACGTTCCGGTCGATGTAGCGGGCCATGCCGGCCGATTTCAACAAAAGCACCGTGGGGATGACCGCGACGTTTTCAGTGCCCATGCGCTTGAGCAGGTTTTCAAAGCGGAAAAGATCGAAAACGGGGGTCGTGACGACAAACTTGACGCCAAGGTCGATTTTTTGTTTCAGTTCTTCCAACTCAATATTCAGGGCGCCTCCCGTGGCACCGGCATTGATAGCGGTTCCCACGAAGAATCGAGGCGCGCCGCGAAGCCCGATCCCGGCCATGTCCCGGCCCGCTTGCAGTTCCCGAATCGCCTCCAGCAACTGTAAGACGTCCAGGTCGTAAACATCGCGGGCCTGGTGATGGTCTCCGGTGTTGATATCCTCCCCACCCACGACCATGACATTGCGGATGCCCATGGCCGCGGCCGCAAGCAGGTCGGCCTGGAGCGCCAGCCGGTTTCTATCGCGGCAACAGACCTGAAGTACGGTTTCAAGACCCTGGTTCTGAAGAAACATGCACCCCCCCAGCGAGCCGGCCTTCATGACCGCATTGGCCATTTCCGGTACGACCAATGCATCCACGCGGCCTTTCACCAGGTTTGCGTTGGATAAGAAAAGAGAAAAATCCGCTCCTTTAGGCGGCTCAAGTTCTCCCAAGGCGACGAATTCACCCGATTCAATCTTGTCCTGTAACGGCATATGGCTCCTCCAAATCAGTGCTGGGATGACTTTTCGATGGCATTGCTGATCGCTGTCTTCAGATCCACCGGTCCGAATGACTTGATATGGTAAAAAAATATTCGCTGCCGGCGGACCTTGCTCTCGAACTCGGGGGTGTTGGTCTCAGCGCAGAGAATGATGGGCAGGTCTTCCTCCATGCCCTTCACGATGGATATAAAGGCGCAGTCCTGGTCAAGAAGTTCAGCATCCAGTACCAGGACATCGATTCGCCGTTCCTGCAACGTCAGCAGGGTTTCATTCCGGGTCCTGGCCCCGATCAGATTAAAACCCCTTTCATCGGCAAACGCGGCAAGGTCGGCCGCGAGGGTTTTTTCGGGTTCGGCGATCAGGATGTTTGGTTTGGCGCCCATGATATGACTGACCTGCCTCCGGTCCTTTCGGCATCGAATATTATTGAGACTTCCAGAGGGTGCGAATTGCCAAGCGAATTGTTGCAAGTTTAGTGCCGAAAAATGAAAATGGTCTCCGGGACACGTAGATGGCGGACTTGGGGACGGAAGGGTGCCTAGAGAGCGGCGCAGGAAAATGGGTAATTTTGTACCACAATTTCAGTAAACACGAAATAACTAGTTGAAATTAACAATAAAAATAGGTAGGGGTAAAAAGTAACAGGCGGGGTGTTATTACCCGGCGTGTAAAAGGTTAAGGGGGTGGCACTTCGGACTCATTTTCAACGGGGGCCCGGAATTTCACCGAAGCGCCATGCGAAACCGATGCGCAACATCCAGAAGATTGGCGGCCCAGTCCGGAGCCAACGGGTCTGCGATCACGACCTTGCCGCCGATGGCATCGGCAATCAATTGAGCGCTTTTTGTGGAAAACTGCGGCTGGGCAAAAATGATTTTCACTTTCAGGCGCTTTGCCGTTTGCATCTGGCGTGTCAGCGTCTTCCCGGTCGGCGTCTTGCCCGCCATTTCGACGGGTACCTGCTCCAGACCATAGGCACGCGCAAAATATCCCCACGAGGGGTGATAGACCATGAAGTGGATTTTTTCGGTGTTGCCAGGGAAAAAGTCTTGGATTTTTAGATCCAGGTTTACCAGTTCAGCCATGAACCGGCCGTAATTAGCCTGGTACGCCCGCCTGTGAACGGGATCGGCCTTGCACAGGGCAAGCATGATGTTTCGGGCCTGTATCGCGACCAGTGGGGGCGAAAGCCATACATGGGGGTCCGGGGGGGCCCCGTGATGCGCGTGGTGGGAAGCCATGGGGAACCTCTCGATTCCGTCATGGGTCATGATGGTCCGCATGAGCGGGTTGGCCCGGGCGAATTTTTCAAGCCAGGTTTTTTCAAAAGGCACGCCAACGGCAAAGTAAAGCGCGGCGTCCGAGAGTTGTCTTATCTTACCCGGGGAAGGATCAAAGGTGGCGGGACTGGCGCCTTCCGGGACCATCGCCTCCACATGAACGCGGTCCCCGCCGATCTTTTCCACGAAATACCGCTGTGGCGCGACGCTGACCATGGTTTTAAGCAGATCGGCTGAATCGGCCCGTCTGGGTTGAACCGCCTCCCATAGGAAAAGGAGTGTGAGGATTGCGGCGCAAATACTCGATGTTTTTTTCACGGGTATGCCTCCGGTTGTGCAGCTCTTGTTACTTCGTAATACCGGGAGCAGACAGGATTTTCGCGACCAAGTCAAGGGGAAAGTCGGAAGTCAGTAGGACGGTGGGGCAGTGGACGGTCGGACAGTGGACGGTGGGGCAGTGGACGGTGGAACGTCCTTTCCAGGAAGGGTTGATGCGAGGCTATGACTGAACTCAAAATCGGCGACCTTCTATTGAATTTGGCGCTGCTTTTTGTTTTGACCTACCTGCTGGCGGCGTTACTGGAGCGCAGGCGCATCCCTGGGATTCTTGCTGCGCTCTTTGTCACTATGGCAGTGCGTTACACGCCACTCGGCATGCACCTGCTCTCCCCTGAATTCCACATGCCTCTTTCTTTTCTAGCCGACCTCGGGGTGTTGTTTCTGCTGTTTTTCATCGGTTCTTCAGATCGATCTAAAGGAGATGCGGGATCAGAGCGGAGACATCATCTGGCACACCGTGTTGAACACCACCGTGCCGTTCCTGATGGGCGTGGGGGTCATGCTGGCGCTGGGTTACGGCTGGCTGCTGGCCTTTGTCATCGGATTGACGCGCATGCCAACCGCCGAGGCGGTGATCGTTCCAATCCTGAATGTGGGTTATGCCCGATTTGCATCCGAGACTTCGCAAATGCAAGAAAATACGTTCCAAACCGAAGCCCATAGATATATGATAAGGACATTGGTGCTTATTACAATATGAGGGGGTCTGCAGTGAGCCAATCCAATCGAAGATTTAAAGAGAAGATAGACCAAGCGAAGAACTTAAAAAAAAGATTGAAAGAGATTTTAAATGTGTTGAATGTTGAGACCTGACA
>JAFDKD010000019.1 GCA_019307165.1 Deltaproteobacteria bacterium
ACCCCTCTTGAGGGGGTGCTTCCGGGTTTTCGGTGGGTACCGGGGTATGGATTAATAACCTTTCGAATGAAATCGACGACCATCGTGTTCGTTGTCGTATTCGTAATCGAATTCATTCGATTGCACTCACAAGTCGTTGTAGGGCGGGATTTCACATCCCGCCGATGGTCCTGCATAGGCCGATCGATCTGCGGCGGCATATAAAATGCCGCCCTACAACACAACGATTACGACTACGATCACGACAACGACAACGAGCATCGTTTCGTTAAGTGAGAGCGGTTTTTGATGCAACATTCACCCACTGAAAACCCGGAAGAGCCTCTTGAGGGTACCAGGGCTACACTCAAGAGGCGTGACTGCGAATATCGATATTCTCTTTTTAAAGGAGATCCTCCATGTTCACCGGCTTGGTGGAAGGAATCGGCAGCATCGTTCGGCTGGAGCGTACGGGCGGCGATGTGCGGCTCACGGTTGAGCCCCGGTTCGACATGCCCGACACACGTGTGGGGGACAGCGTTTCCGTAAACGGGGTGTGCCTTACCGTCACCCGCTTGAACGCGGGCTTCTTCAGCACGGACGTATCCGGCGAATCCCTTTCGCGAAGCACGCTGGGGAAACTGAAAACAGGGGATGAGGTCAACCTGGAGAGGGCACTGCGCCTGTCCGACCGTCTCGGCGGTCACCTGGTTTCGGGCCATGTGGACGGGATTGGTAAAATCCTCCGGATGGAGGCGCGGGAGCGCTCCCGGCTCATCAGGATCGGGACCACCCCCGGCCTTTCGCGATATATTGTGGAAAAGGGGTCCATCGCGGTCGATGGCGTCAGCCTGACCGTGAACAGGTGCGATGCACATTCATTTGAAGTGAACATCATTCCCCAGACCGGGAAAGAGACCACGCTGTTGAAAATGAGCGTCGGCGAGAGCGTCAATATCGAGACGGATATCATCGGGAAGTACGTTGAAAAACTGTTCCCGGGGAATGAGCCGTATTCGGAAACGAAACCCGCATCCGCTGTTGACCGGGAGTTTCTTAGAAAACACGGCTTTGGAGATTAATATGCCACTATCGACTATTGAAGAGGTTTTGGAAGATCTCAAGCAGGGCAAAATGATTATCCTGGTGGATGACGAAGCCCGCGAGAACGAGGGGGACCTGACCATTGCCGCGGAAAAGGTCACCCCCGAGGTCATTAATTTCATGGCAACACACGGTCGGGGCCTCATCTGCCTTGCCTTGAGTCCGGAAATTATTGAATCCCTGAAATTACCGCAAATGGTTTACGACAACAGTTCGCCTTACCGAACGGCGTTTACCACATCCATCGAGGCGCGCCAGGGCGTTACGACCGGCATATCGGCCCATGACCGAGCCCACACCGTTCTTACGGCCGTGGCCGAGGATGCAAAGCCCGAGGACCTGGCTCAGCCGGGCCACATCTTTCCCCTGAGGGCGAGAAGAGGCGGCGTGCTGTTTCGCACCGGTCAGACGGAGGGGTCCGTGGACCTGGCGCGATTGGCCGGACTGAGGCCGGCGGCCGTCATCTGCGAAGTGATGAAGGATGACGGCACCATGGCCCGGCTGGCTGACTTGAAGACATTTTCCGAGCAACACGGCATCAAGATCGCATCGGTCGCAGACATTATATCATACCGCATGCGGACGGAGTCCTTCGTTCACAAAGGGGAAGAAATTAAACTGCCGACGCCCTTTGGCGAATTCAGGGCCGTGGCCTTTGTCAATGATATCGATGGACGGGAGCACATCGCCCTGCTGAAGGGCGACATTGACCCTGAGAAGGAGATTATGGTCCGGGTGCATTCCGAGTGCCTAACGGGAGATGTTTTTGGATCCTACCGGTGTGACTGCGGCGAGCAGCTCAAGCAGGCCATGGCCATGGTTCAGCAGGAAGGCCAGGGGGTCATCCTCTATCTAAAGCAGGAGGGAAGGGGCATCGGACTTGCCAACAAGCTGAAGGCATATGCCCTGCAGGAACAGGGGCTGGACACGGTGGAAGCCAACGAGCAGTTGGGTTTTGACCCGGACCTCAGGGATTACGGCGTGGGGGCCCAGATTCTTGTGAGTCTGGGCGTGAAAAAGATGCGCCTCATGACGAACAATCCCAAAAAGATCATCGGCCTGGAGGGGTACGGTCTGGAAGTGACGGGGCGTTTCCCCCTCGAGTGCGAGCCCCGTCCTGAAAATATCCGCTACCTGTCCACCAAGTGCGAGAAGCTGGGGCATTTGATGAGCCTTATACAGAAGGAAAATTAGCGAATTTTTGGAGGGAAAAGCGATGCCCAAGACAGTGGAAGGTCAACTTACCGCGGAGGGGTTCCGGTTTGCGGTCATCGTAAGCCGATTCAACGATTTTATCAGCGCCAGGCTGGTGGACGGCGCTCTGGACGCCGTCATGCGGCACGGCGGGCAGGATGAGCAGATTGTCCTGGTCAAGGTGCCGGGCGCCTTTGAGATCCCGCTGGCGGCCAAGCGTATGGCGGACAGCGGTCAATATGACGCGGTCATCTGTTTGGGGGCGGTGATCAGAGGCGCAACGCCGCATTTCGATTACGTGGCGGCGGAGGTGTCAAAAGGCATCGCCAGCGTCGCCCTCGACAGCAGCGTCCCCATCACCTTCGGGGTCCTGACCACGGACAGCCTGGAGCAGGCCATCGAGCGGGCTGGGTCCAAGTCCGGGAATAAAGGATACGAGGCGGCCATGGCGGCCATCGAGATGGTTAATCTTTTTAAGGAACTGGGCTAGGCCGTTATACTTCCTCTGCAAGACCTGGTCTCCTCTCCCGCAGGGCGGGATCTTCAATAAGGGCGGGAGCGGGAATCCAGACCTCCGTTTGGCTGGATCCCCGCCTGCGCGGGGATGACTGGGGGGCGCAGGGACGAACGGGGGCAACGTGAAACCGTGATTTCAATCGTCGTTCCCGCACGAATTTAGGCGGGAATCCAGTTGGAATTTTGATTTTTTTTGTGATCTTCGCGTCTTAGCGAGAGAAAACAAACCTCCAGCAGCGTTTTGAGCAACAGCTTGTCAATGTTCAATGTTCAATGTTCAATGTATACAGGCCTGCCACGGTGTCTTGTCGCGGCGAAGCTGCCCTTTAGCGAAGCCGGAAGCCTTGGCGAAGACTGGGGCCTATGGACCCGGATCTCCGGAAGAGGCGGTGGCTTATGGGAATGAGACGACGATCCCGGGAACTGGCACTCCAGGTATTGTTTCACCTGGAATACAACCCGGCAGGTCCGGAGGAGGCCTTCGATCGTGTTTGCGGCAGCTTCGATGTGTCTCCCGATAGCGTGCCTTTTGCGAGGTCGCTTGTCACGGGCGTCCTGGAAAAGACGGAAGAGGTCCATGGGGCCATCGTCGCGGCTTCCGAGAACTGGCGTTTCGAGCGCATGTCCCGTGTGGATCGTTGCATTTTGAGGCTGGCGGTTCTTGAGATGTTGTTTATGGAGGATATACCGCCCAAGGTGTCCATTGACGAAGCAGTTGAATTGGGAAAGCGGTTTGGGAGCGAGGATTCGGCGCGGTTCATCAACGGCGTGCTTGACCACATCTTGACCGGCGGCATGGTCAAGGATGCCGGGGCCTCGGAAACAGAGAACCCTGACTAAACGGGTAAGCGGACTTGCAGCGGATGAGCGAATCTGGAAGGTAAAGAAGAACATGACATACGACCCTCAGACGATTGAGGCCAAATGGCAGGCCTTCTGGAAAACGAACAACCTCTTTAAAGTAGAGGAAGATCCGAACAAAGATAAGTACTACCTGCTTGAGATGTTTCCCTATCCGTCGGGAAAAATCCACATAGGGCACGTCAGGAACTACACCATCGGCGATGTGGTGGCCCGGTACAAGCGCATGCGCGGCATGAACGTCCTTCATCCCATGGGCTGGGACGCTTTCGGGATGCCCGCCGAGAATGCGGCCATTGAGAACAACACCCACCCGGCGAAATGGACCTACGGCAATATCGACGCCATGAAAGCGCAATTGATCCGCATGGGATTCAGTTACGATTGGGACCGGGAACTGGCCACGTGCGACCCGGACTACTACCGGTGGGAACAGCTTGTTTTTCTGCGCATGTACAAGGAGGGACTGGCCTACAAGAAGCGGACGTACGTCAATTGGTGTGATCAATGCCAGACCGTCCTGGCCAACGAGCAGGTTGAAAACGGTTGCTGCTGGCGGCATACGGATCTGGAAGTCAACATCAAGGAGATGGACAGCTGGTTCCTCAAGATCACCGACTATGCCGAGGAAATACTGGCGGATTCCGACAGGCTCCCAGGCTGGCCGGAGCGTGTTCTGACCATGCAGAAAAACTGGATCGGCAAAAGCATCGGCGCCATCATCCGTTTTCCCATGGTGGGCTCCGAAGAGGTGGTCGAAGTATTTACGACCCGGCAGGACACGGTATTCGGGGCTACATTCATGTGTTTCGCGCCGGAACACCCCCTGGTGAAGGGGATGATAACGGGACTGCCCCAGGAAGAGGCCGTTCTGGACTTTATCGAGCGGACCCTCAAGATGGACAAGCACGTGCGCACGGCGGATTTTACCGTGAAGGAGGGCGTGTTTACGGGAAGATACTGCAAAAATCCGGTCACCGGTGCGGAAATACCGATATACGTAGCGAATTTCGTGCTTTTCGACTACGGCACGGGCGCCGTCATGGCAGTGCCTACCCACGATCAGCGCGATTTCGAGTTCGCTAAAAAATACGATCTTTCTTTGAGGGTGGTCATTTCGTCGCCTGATGAAGATTTGGATGAGATGACCATGACCGAGGCCTATGAAGGCCGGGGCGCCCTGGTCAATTCCGGGCCCTTTGACGGTCAGCCCAACCTGGAGGCGCTGGACAGCATCGCCCAATACCTGGAAGACAGGGGCATGGGGCACAAAACCACGAATTTCAGGATTCGGGACTGGGGCATATCCAGGCAGCGTTACTGGGGCGCGCCCATTCCCATCATTTACTGCGATCGCTGCGGCACGGTCCCCGTGCCGGAAGAAGACCTCCCGGTTGTCTTGCCGCTGGATTTGGATATGCGGGAAAACGGCGGGTCGCCGCTCCCTCTGGAGCCTTCCTTCTTCAAGACCGTCTGCCCGCAATGCCATGGGGATGCAAGGCGGGAGACGGACACCATGGACACCTTTGTGGAATCGTCCTGGTATTTCGACCGCTATGCATGCCCCGACTACGACAAGGGACCGCTCGATCCGGAACGGGTCGACTACTGGATGCCGGTGGATCAGTATATCGGCGGAATCGAGCACGCCATTCTCCATCTTCTGTACTCGCGATTCTATACCCGTGTGCTGGACGACTACGGATATTTGAAGGTGCGCGAGCCCTTTACCAATCTCCTGACCCAGGGGATGGTCTGTAAACCGACAGAGGAATGCCCGGAGCACGGGTACCTTTACCCTCATGAAGTGAAAGAAGGGCTGTGCGCGCGTTGCGGAAAAGAAGTTATCACCGGAAACAGCGTTAAGATGTCCAAGTCCAAGAGAAACGTGGTGGATCCCCAGGAACTGATCGATCGGTACGGCGCCGATACGGTTCGCATGTTCTGCCTGTTCGCGTCCCCGCCGGAAAAAGACCTGGAGTGGAGCGATCAGGGTGTGGACGGTTCATACCGGTTCCTGAATCGCGTGTGGCGCCTGGTCACCGAATCCCTGGACGAGGTCGGTCGGGTGGCCGGGTATGATGGTGAGGTCGACCTTAGCCCGGATGTAAGGGCACTCCATCGGAAGACCCATGAAACCATCCGGAAGGTCACGGCGGACATAGAAGACAGGTTTCACTTCAATACGGCCATATCGGCCGTCATGGAGTTGGTCAACGAAACCAATCGCTTGCTGGGCGGCCGCGAAAAAAGGAATGAGACGTTTTGGCAGGTCATACGGGAAGCCATAGAGATGACGGTGGTGCTGCTCTCGCCGATCGTTCCTCACGTGGCCGAAGAGATGTGGGCCATGCTCGGCAACACGCAATGCCTGATGGAGGCCTCGTGGCCTTCTCACCGCGAGGAGGCCCTGGCCGTGGAAAAGCGACTGGTGGTCATCCAGGTGAACGGGAAGGTCAGGAGCCGAATCGAAGTACCGTCAGACTATAGCGACGAGCAAATCGAGGCTGAGGCCATGTCTGATGATCGGCTCCTGCGCTTTGTGGCGAGAAAGCCCATCAAGCGGGTGATAGTGATTCAACAGAAACTGGTGAACGTGGTGGTTTAGAAAAGCGGGTTGCGGGTTACGGGTTACGGGTTGCGCGTTGCGGGTTGCCTTCAACCTTCACTGATGGATGGGAGAGGTCATTGGATTTCATTACACGGTTCTTGGGCATGACGGTCCTGCTTGCGCTGATGGCTGCCGCGCCGGGCTGCGGCTATCGGCTGGCCGCGACCGGAGAGCCGGTCGGCATCGAGTTTTCGAGTCTGGCGATCCCCGTCATGACAAGCACGGCATCCACACTCGGTTTCGAGGCGGATTTCTCGCGCGTTGTGCGGGAGGAATTCATGAGCCACGCCGATGTGTCCATCGTGCCGGCGTCCGATGCGGATGTAATACTTAAGGGCAAAATTTACAACATAGAGACGGATCCTTACACGTACAGCCTCTTCGAGACCGCCGTCCAGGGCAGTACCGTCAATTATGAAACGACCAGTTCGCGATGGATTCATGTCCGGGTGGACTTCAAGCTGGTGGAGCGGGAAACGGGAAAGGTGATCTGGCAGGATAAAGGGCTGCAGGAAAAGGCGTTTTATACGGTGACCTCCGACCCGATCGCGAATCGCTATTACCAGCGCAAGGCCGTGGAGGAAATGGCGTTGCGCCTTGCCAAACGGGCCTATCTCAGAACCATGCAAAGGTTCTAAATGGGGATAGAACTATCACCGGAAATCTTATTGCGCCGGATCGAGAAGAAAGAACTTTCTCCGGTCTACCTTTTCTATGGCCCGGGGGAATTTCGGCTCGAAAAGGTGCTGGATCGGCTCCGGGAAACATTGGTTCCCGACGAATCCCTGCGCGATTTCAACCTCAATTTTTTCTACGCGGGTAAAGGCAATCCCGGCGGCGCGGCCCGGCCCGCGGATGTTGTGGAAATGGCCCGGTCGATCCCGTTTATGTCCGAAAAACGGCTCGTGGTGGTCCGAGGGGCCGAAGCATTCCCGGCGGCTTCGCTGGAGGGGTTCACGGCCTATCTGGACGATCCCGTCCCTTCCACATGCCTCGTCTTCGTATCCGCCAAACCCGATTTCAGAAAAAAGTTTTTTCGCAGGCTCAGGGATAATGATGCTGCCGTGAATTTCAGGCAGTTGAACGAAAATCAGGTGGTCCCGTGGATCAAGAAAATGGCCAAAGAGCTTGCCGTGGAAGTGGATGACGCGGCCTGCGCTTACCTCCAGCAGATTATCGGAAATCGTTTAAGGGACCTGTACGCCGAACTGGAAAAACTGTCGCTGCGGCATGGCAAAAACCCTGTGGGCATCCACGAGGTGAAGGAACTCGCCATTCACAGCCGTACATACACCGTATTTGAACTCATGGATCAAATATCCTTCCGGCGTGGGGCGGAATCCATCGTCCTGCTCAATAGGTTGCTTGACGAGGAGGGAAGGGAAGGGGCGTTGAAACTCCTGGGAATGCTGAACCGGCAGATCGGTCTGCTTTGGGGCACGCTGGACGTCATCAAGGCCGGGGGGCGCGCAGCCCAGATTTCCCGGAGGCTGGGCCTGCGCGACTTTCAGGTCAGACCGTTGATTCAGCAGGCAAAACACTGGAAAGAGCGGGACCTGGAGGACGCCTATCGTTTGCTGCGCCGTGCGGACGGTCTCCTGAAGTCCAGCTCTCCGGGGGGTTTGGTGCTGGAAAACCTAGTTTTGAGCCTGTGTTTCTGAGGCGGCTTCAGGGGTTGCGGAAAGGGCGTTGACCTGGCGCGTCAGGCGGGAAATTTTCCGGGCAGCACTTTTTTTGTGGATGACACCCTTGGAGGCGGTCTTGTGAATAATGGAGACGGCCTTCCTGAGGCTTTCGGCGGACGTATCGGCGGCGCTGCTGTCAATGCCTGCCCTGACCTCTTTGACCGCGGTCTTGATACGGGTCTTGTAGCTTCTGTTCCGGGTCCTTCTGACCCTGTTCTGCCGTGCCCTCTTAAGGGCGGATGGGTGATTTGCCAAAATTGAACCTCCTCGAAATTTAGAATTAGATTATATAGAATAAATATGCTCTTCTTGTCAAGGGTTTTCCGTGGAAAATAGCTCTACGGGCCATTCCGAGAAAAAAAAAGTCAGTCGGGCCGCGGGGGTCGTGGGCTTCTTCACCCTGCTGAGCCGCATTCTGGGGCTGGTACGCGACATGGTCGTGGCCCATCTGTTCGGCGCCGGCATGGCCGCTGACGCCTTTTTTGTGGCCTTTCGAATCCCCAATCTCCTCAGGCGTCTTTTTGCCGAGGGCTCCCTCACCATTGCATTCATACCGGTGTTTACGGAATATCTCAGCAACAGGACCCGGCGGGAAGCCATGGACCTGGCGCGCACGGTCCTGACCCTCCTTTCCCTCATCCTGGTAGCCGTCACCGTGATAGGCGTGCTCCTGTCCCCCTGGATCGTCAGGATACAGGCGTTCGGCTTCGGCGGGACCGGCGCGAAATACGACCTCACCGTCCTGCTGACCCGAATCACATTCCCGTACATTCTCCTGATCAGCCTGGTGGCCTTTTTCATGGGGGTGCTCAACTCGCTGCGCCGTTTTGCGGCGCCGGCCGCGGCCCCCATCTTCCTGAACGTGGGCATGATCGCCGCCGCCTACCTGATTGCGCCATACTTCGGGGAACCCGTTGTGGGTCTGGCCATCGGGGTCCTGCTCGGGGGCATCCTTCAAGTGGCCATCCAGATCCCCTCGGTCGCGGCATCCGGGCTCAGGCTGTGGCCCCGCTGGGACATGGACCATCCGGCCCTGAGGCGAATCGGGCGCCTCATGATACCTGCCATTTTCGGCTCTGCCGTGTACCAGGTCAACCAGTTTATGGGGACCCTGCTCGCCTCGTTTCTCGCCGAAGGCAGTGTTTCGTGGCTGTACTATGCGGATCGCCTGGTGCAGTTTCCTCTGGGCGTGTTCGCCATCGCCATCAGCACCGCGGCGCTGCCCTCCCTTTCCACGCAGGCGGCGCGGCAGGAGACGGATCGATTCGGAGAGACCCTGACACATTCCCTCCGCCTGGTATTTTTCGTGACCCTGCCCTCCATGGTCGGCCTGATCGTCCTGGGGAGCCCCATTATCCGGGTTTTTTTCGAACGGGGGGCGTTCGACGCGGACACCACGGCCATGACCGCGCAGGCGCTCTTTTTCTACTCTGTGGGCTTGTGGGCCTTTTCAGGGATACGGGTAATGGTTTCGGCATTCTACGCCTTGCAGGACACCCGGACGCCGGTCAAGATCGCGGTGGCGGCGGTCCTGACCAATATGGCGCTCAGCCTGATCCTTATGGTCCCGCTGAGGCACGGCGGACTGGCACTGGCGCTTTCCGCGGCATCGTCGCTTCAGTTCTTTCTCCTGATCGTCTTTCTTAAACGGAAGGTGGCACTGGGTACGTTCAGGCCGGTGGCCATATCCGGACTTAAAAACGTGCTTGCCGCCGCGGTCATGGGCGGGGTGGTTTACGGCATCCGCATCCAATGGCTTACGGTAACCGGCGGTTTGACACACATGATCGCCGAGCTTGCCGGGCTCATCGCCATCGGGATTGCGGTTTATTTTGCCGTAAGCGCCTTGCTGGGCTGCCGGGAATGGAAGGCTCTTGGGGAAGTGGTATCGCCCATGAGGCGGAGATAGAACTGCGAGTTATGAGTTATGAGTTTCGGGTTGCGCGGAGGTTGATTTTCTCTCGCGAAGAAAGCAACGATCACGACAACGAGCACCGCTTCGCTGAGCACGAGCCGGTTGTTAACACAATAATCACCCTCTGAAAACCCGGAAGAGCCTTTTCCAATGGGGGGCCTGTCCGCCGTTTTTTGGCGGGGAATGACCGGTTGTTTGTATTCCTGGATTCCCCTTCGGCCGTGAGCTCAGGGCCGAACGGCCGCCAAATGCATGCGGGAATGCCAGGGTTCGCGCGGGAATGACGATTGAAATCGCGCTTTACGTTGCCCCCAATCATCCCCCGTTATCATGGGAGATCCAGCCAAACGGAGTTCTGGATTCCCGCCTGCGCGGGTCGGAGCGGAGCGGGGCGCTGCGGGAGGAGTCCCACTTTTGCAGATGGAATAAACCGGAGTTGCCGAATGACGGACATTAAACTGAAGGGATACGTACCCGGGGCCATTGGCCGCGTTGCCGAACTTCATGCCCTGTATTATAGCGAGCACTGCGGGTTCGGACAGTACTTTGAGGCCAAGGTGGCCACCGGTCTTTCGGAGTTTTTGGGACGGTTCGATGAAAGCCGGGACGGGTTCTGGGCGGCCTGTCTCAACCACCGCGTGGAGGGCTCTCTGGCCGTCGACGGCATCAAGGCGGAAACAGAGGGGGCCCATCTTCGCTGGTTCATCATGTCGTCGGCCTTGCGGGGCAGGGGCGTGGGCAACCGGCTCATGAGGGAAGCAATCGATTTCTGCGAAAGAGTCGATTGTTCGCGCATCTACCTTTGGACCTTCGAAGGCCTCGACCCGGCACGGCACCTCTACGAAAAGTTCGGGTTCCGCATGGCGGAGCAGTTCGAAGGGACCCAGTGGGGACCGCCGGTTCTTGAGCAGAAGTTTGTGCTTGAATTGAAATAAGGGCGCAGATTAACCTATAAGTTATGAGTTGCGAGTTGCATGGAGCATGGGGCATGGAGTAGGGCGGGATTTTACATCCCGCCTATCAGGCTTCGTATGGTTCAGAGGTTCAGGGTTCAGGGTTGCGAGGAGGTTGATTTTCTCTCGCAAAGAACGCAAAGGTCGCCAGGATAGGGCATTGAAGATTGAACATTGAGCATTGAACATTTATGGAGTTCGTGTTCATCGTGGTGCACATTCTGATTTCCCTATTGCGTTGCGCGCAAATTTACCACGAAGCGGCCCCCAGTCATTTCTGCATCCCCCTAGTCATCCCCCCGCCCAAGGACGGCGGGATCTTCGACCAGCGCACGCCCCCAGTCATCCCCGCACGAATTTTATCTCCTCAGTCATCCCCCGCCAAAAAACGACGGGATCTTCGACCCGCATGATTTTGGCGGGGATCCAGCGAAACGGAGGTCTGGATTCCCGCTAAGGGCATGCGGGAATGACGGGTGGATTGTATTCGCTGCCCTTTAGTGAAGCCGGGCGTGTCCTCTGCCTTCCGTCCTCTGCCTTCTGACCTCCGCCCTCTGCCCATCGTCCCTTCGATATTCTCTATATTTTCCCCTTCACTCCTCCGATGCCCACCAGATAGAGAAGACGCGATGTGGGGTTGAGGCCCAGCAGGTCCGCGGCCTCCTCGTCGTACAGGGCGCCGATGCCGCAGCATCCCAGTCCCATGGCCGTGGCCTGGAGATAGAGCCGCTGGCCGAGCCGGCCCGCATTTAACATGGCGTAACGGTAGCCCCGTGCGCCCCAGTACCGATCGATCAGGGCCAGGTTCGCCATGAAAAGCACATGAACGCCCGCGTTTTTGAGCCAACCCTGATTCAGGCAGATGTCCGCCATGCGATCCATGAAAAGACCGGCGACCGCAAGCCCGGAAGACAGGGACGCAGGGTCCAGCAAGTAAAGGCCCGGCGCCATCCCGTCAACCCCGCCCACGAGCAGACCCGTGCCCAGGCAATGGCGAAGCCCGGCTACGGGTTCGGAAGGCGTTGAATCTTCGATGCAGAGCCCGTGCATGAAGGCCGCGGCGGCATCTCCGGATATAGGTTGGGGGATAAAATTGCGGGAGGATCGCCTCTGCGAAAGGGCCTCGGGGCAGGTCATGGTCTCAGGCCACCGGCGCCGGGCGTCGATCGGGTCCCGGTTTTCCGGATCGATACCCAACTCTGCGGCCATGTCGGCCGGTGTGCCCTTGGCAGGCAGGATGCGTGCGCCTGCATCGTGAATATCCAGGATGGGCGGGTAGGCCGTCTCCCTGGCGGAAACCCGACTCGCAGCCGTGCAGTTGTCGGGCAGGTTGCCAAAAGACCCGGGCAGGCCGGGATCATCCGCAACGATCCCGCCGGGCATGCGGCAAACGGCCAAGGTCGCTTCCCGCACCTCATCCAGGCCCAGGAACGCGTTGACCGTCTTGTCGTCAAAGTCGTAGGCCAGGGAAAAAGGAAGGTTCATGGCCTTGAGGGCCAGGGTCAGGTTTTCGATTACATGGCCCGTGTCCAGGAGGTGGTATCGGTAGGACCTGTCCCGATATTTCCAGGCGCTGCGGAAAAAAATGGCGGTCAAATAGAAGGTCAGGGCGGGCGAACGGGCCGGTTTCGCAGTTCCCTTTCGAAGCGGGGAGAGCCCCTGATCGGCAATGGAAAAATGGTACAAGCCGTCTTCCAGACCTTCAATGCCGCATGCGGACGCATACATTTCAGTCGGGTAGAGCGCGCCCGCCGATGCCGCGTTTCTGAAAAAGAAATCCCCGCTGCCGTGTCCGGCCCTGGCCGTCAAACTGTACGCCAGAATGAAGATGCGCGAAAGGTCATCGATTCCCAAATGCGTCGGGCTGCCCGGTCTGTCGCCTTTCCTAAGCAGCGAAGAGAGCCGAGGCGTGGGAAGTTCGGCATCCCCGGGCAGGGGAATCGGTTCGATTCCCGGATAGCGCTTGAATACATCGGGCTGATTTCCCAGGTCCATGTAGTGGCCGGACATTCTGTCGCGACGATAGCTTGTAAGGTCGTGGTATTCCGTTGCGGTACGCAATGTCGCCTCCTTAGTAAGGTTTCAGGGTTGAGGGTTCAGAGGTTCAAGGTTTCGTGTTGCGCATTGCGCGGAGGTTGATTTTCTCTCGCAAAGAACGCCAAGGTCGCCAAGATAAGGGTATTGAATATTGAAGATTGAACATTGAGCCCTCTTTCCCAGTCATTCCCCTCCAAAAAAAGGCGGGATCTCAGACCCGCGCCCCCTCTTGTCGTCCCCGCATGAATCTGGCGGGGACCCAGCATCATATCAAATCAAAATACAAATCCTTCCATTCAGGTTCTCTGGATTCCCGCCAAATCCATGCGGGAATGACAGGTTGTTTTTCCGCCGTCCTTGGGCGGGGACAACTGACACCTCTAACGAGCCTCCATGAAATCCGAGACTGTTTTCTCGAAGTTTCCCTGCTGATTAGACCGGTTGCCCCTCAGGCCGGAGGCGGCGCTCATGAGTAGATTTCAGACTATCCGATAGCATGAAAAGGGTCAACGCGGGTTTGATCCAAGTCGCGGAGGCGAACCGCCCTCTGTGCCGAGGGCCGCAACGGGGGTGCATTGCGTAGCGCTTTTGCCGGCATATAGAACTGAATTTTTAATTAAATTTTTAATCTTTTCCCTTGACAACTTCGACCCTGTTGGAAAATCTTTATTTCTGAAATGTGCCAGTGCCTCAATGTCATTTATGGATGTTCACTAGCTGGGGAGGTAAAACGATGTCGATGGAACTGCAACTCTCGAAACAACTCGTCATGGGAGAAATGCTGGCCCGGTGGGCGAGACAGACGCCTGATGCGGAAGCCCTGGTTTTTAATGACAGACGCTACAGTTACGGCCGGTTCAACGAACGCGTCAACCGTCTGGCCAACAGCCTTATGAGTCTGGGTGTCCAAAAGGGCAACAAGGTCACCCTTATTTTTATGAACTGCATGGAGATTGCCGAGTCCTACCTTGCCCTGGCCAAGATCGGCGCCGTGGCCGTACCGAACAACTTCCGGTTCACCGGCAGCGAGCACGCCTATCAGATCGACAATTCCGATTCCATTGCCCTGATCTACAGCGACAAATTTGGTGATGTGGTGGATGCCATCCGACCTGAGTTGCATAAAGTCAAACATTATATTTGTCCGGGCGGCGGCGGAATGCCGGAAACCCTGGACCACCACGATCTGATCCGAAACGGCGACCCGGCTGAACCGGGCGTTTTCGTGTCGGATGACGACCCGATGTTCATCATGTACACATCCGGCACCACGGGCCGCCCCAAAGGCGCGGTTCTTACCCACAAGAACGAGGTCATGGCGGTCTTCAATAAATTGATCTTTTTCGAGGTCGTCATGGAAAGACAGCTTCTCGTTTTCCCTCTATTTCACCAGGCCGCAACCGGCCTGTTCATGCACGGCATTGTCCAGGGCGCCACGTCAGTGATCCTCGAAGACCCCGAACCTGAAAAGATCATGGCCTCGGTCGAGGAGGAAGAAATCCAGTATATTGCCCTTGTCCCCGCTCTCTGGAACTGGATCGTCAATCACCCCCGGTTTGGGGATTACGATTTGTCTTCATTGAGGCTGGGGACTACGGGCGCGGCCCCCATGCCCGTGGAACTCAAGAATAAAATCTTTGAATTATTCCCGAATATCCGGATGACCGAAACATTCGGCATGACCGAGACGACCGCCACCGGAACCAATGCCCTGCACGATGACTTCACAACCAAACACGGCACCGTGGGCAAAATCCGCATCAACCTCGAAGCCCGTCTGGTGGACGAAAACGGGCGCGACGTTGCCTGCGGGGAAGTCGGTGAAATCATCTATCAGGGCCCAACGGTCATGAAAGAGTATTATAAGAATCCGGAGGCCACGGCTGAAGCATTCAGAGGCGGCTGGTTTCACAGCGGCGATCTGATGCGGCAGGATGAGGACGGGTACTTTTATGTCGTGGACCGCAAGAAAGACATGCTCATCAGCGGGGGGGAGAACATTTACCCGGCCGAAATCGAGGAAGTCCTGTATGCCCACCCTAAAATTTTG
>JAFDKD010000251.1 GCA_019307165.1 Deltaproteobacteria bacterium
TGATTTCAATGAACATGCAGAACAAATTGGGAGGATGCGGATGAGTGATAAAGACAGAATAGACATGGATATCTTTCGGGTGGTTACGCGCGCCGTTGCGGAATCGGACAACCTGGAAACCATGGTCAACCACATGGCCCAACTCCTGGTGGCGGCACTTGAAATCAAGGGCTGCAATATGTTCATCCTGAATCTCGAGGCCGAGGAACTTGAAGTCCTTGCCACCTTCGGGCTGAGCACCGCCTTTCTGGGAAAAGGTCCCATCATGGCGGACAGGAGCATCGGCTGTACGCTCAAGGGGGACCCCGTCATTATTCCCGACACGACGGATACGGACCTGCTGCAGTACCCTAAAGCGGTCGAACAGGAAGGGATTCGGGCCATTGTCTCCATCCCCATCGTATTCAACCGCGAGGCCGTCGGCGTGCTGCGCCTCTATCACCACAAGGTCTGGAACATATCCGAACGGGACGTGGAATCGCTCATGATACTCGGTGAAAACATCGGGTTGGCTGCCATGTTCACGCTCCTTGTAAATTCGCTTCAGTTCGTCAACAAGGCCATACAGGACCTGCCCATGGAATTGACTCGGCTGCTGAGGGAAAGGTAGGCATCGAACAGGCCGATTGGGCGCGGCCAGGACCTTATTTCCACATTGGCATAGCCGGGCAACTACTGTGACCTCCGCTGCACGGGGGTTTTGCAAATGGAGTAAAACATGACGTCGGTTTATGAGAAAAGGCCTTGGACACAGTTCTATCCGGAATGGCTTCCCCGGGACCTGGAAATCCCGGACTGCACGGCCCTGGATGACTTCGAGGCATCCGCGGCGCGCCGGGGCGAAAGCCCGGCCGTGTACTATTTCGACTGGCCGATTTCCTATGGGGAGCTTGACCGTTTCGCCTCAGGCCTGGCGGCCGCCTTCGCCGATCTGGGTGTGAGCAAAGGGGACCGGATTCTGGTGGACCTCCAAAACGTGCCTCAATTCCCGGCGGCGACCTATGCCGCCTGGAAGGTGGGCGCCGTGGTCGTCCCGGTGAACCCCATGTACAGGGAAAAGGAACTGGCCTACTTCTGCAATGATTCGGGCGCCAAGGTGCTGGTCACGCTGGATGAAATAGCCAGCGGACTGGACCTGTCCTTTCTCGCGGACACGTCCGTGCAAACCACCATCACCACGTCTCCGCTTGACTTTCTCCCGCAAGGGGAGGAACCGCCCCCCCTGCTCAAGGCGTGCAAAAAGACGGCCGTGCCCGGTACGCTGGACATGTTGGAACTGGTAGAGAAGTTTAAGGGAAAGTCCGTATCCGATCCCGCGCTGCGACCCGAAGACGTGGCCTTCCTGACCTATACGTCCGGCACCACCGGCCCTCCCAAAGGGGCCATGAACACCCATGGAAACATCGCGTTCAGCGCCCGGGTATACCAGGCCGCGCTGCGCATGACGGACGATGACGTGGTCCTGGGCGTGGCCCCCCTGTTTCACGTGACGGGCGAGGTCGCCCACCTGGCCATCGCGGCCCTGGTGGGAATTCCCATGGTACTGTATTACCGGTTCGATCCGGCCGAATCGCTCCGCCTCATCGAACGCTGGCGCGTCACCATGACCGTGGCCTCCATCACGGTCTACATCGCCCTGATGAATCACCCGGATATCCAAAAATGGGACCTGTCCAGCTTTATGAAGGCCTACAGCGGCGGCGCGCCCGTGTCGTCCGCCATCGTGGATCGATTCAAGGAACTGACGGGCCTTTATATCTACAATGTCTACGGCATGACCGAAACCAACTCGCCGTCGCACCTCGTTCCGCTGGGGCTGAAAGCGCCTGTGGATACAGAAAGCGGCGCACTGTCCGTAGGCCTTCCCGTACCCAATGCCGTGATCAAAATCATGGACCTTGAAGACGGCGATCGCGAACTTCCCGCCGGGGAGGTGGGGGAAATCGTGGATTTCGGGCCCATGGTGGTCCCCGGCTACTGGGAAAAACCCGAGGAAACGAAACACGCCATCCGTGACGGCTGGATGTACACGGGCGATGTGGGCAAGATGGACGGGGACGGCTGGTTTTATGTGGTGGACCGCAAGAAGGACATGATCGTGGCCTCCGGGTACAAGGTCTGGCCCCGGGACGTGGAGGACGTGATTTACCAGCACCCCGCCGTCAGGGAGACGGCGGTCGTGGGGGTGCCGGATGACTACCGGGGGGAGACGGTCAAGGCCTTTGTCGCCCTCAGGGAGGGGGACGGGGATACGACGACCCCGAAAGAGATCATCGAATTCTGCAAGGCTAGAATGGCCGCGTACAAGTATCCCCGCCAGGTGGAGATCGTCCCGGAGATCCCCAAGACCCTGACCGGCAAATTCCTGCGCCGAACCTTACGGGAAAAAAATAGGTCGAGCGCATAAGGGCCCTTTGGGGCCTGACAACCCTTGACATGGGGATTGGACGGAACTGCCGGATCAAACGCAGATCCATTTTTGATTGTTGATTGATGATTGTTGATTTATGGAATACTTGTCATTTAGATCTAAAATAAACTGTTTTGAAAGGGCCCCCTTGTGAGCACGCCTTCCGACACCTGCACGCACCCGCTCGATATCCTCTTCCACCCCGAATCCGTGGCCGTGGTGGGCGTATCGGAAAATTCCGAAAGCCAGGGGCACATGTACCTCCGGCAATTGCTCGATTTTCCTTTCAAGGGGCCCATATATCCGGTGAGCAGGGATGCCGGAGAGGTCCTGGGCGTTCCCTGCCATAGGCGTTTAAAAGACATCCCCGGCCGGGTCGATCACGTCATCTCCTGTCTTCCCCATCACCAGGTGCTCGAGTTGGTGAAAGACTGCGCGGACAAAGGGGTCCGGTCCCTTCACCTTTACACCGCCCGGATGGCGGAAACCCAGCTGGCGGAACGGCTGGACCTTGAAAAACAGGTAATCCGGACGGCCCGCGAGGGCGGCGTCCGGGTGATCGGCCCCAACTGCATGGGTCTTTATTGCCCGGAGTCCGGACTGACCTTTCGCTTCAGCCTCCCCAAAGAGGCCGGGCACGTGGCCTTCGCGTCCCAGAGCGGCGGAAACGCGGCGGACCTGGAATACCAGGGCGTGGGGAGGGGATTGCGGTTCAGCAAAATTATCAGCTTTGGCAACGCGGCGGACCTCAACGAATCCGATTTTCTGGCCTATCTCCTGGAAGACCCGCAGACCAGGATTATTGGCCTGTACCTGGAAGGCGTGAAGGACGGCGGCCGGTTTCTGGACCTGCTGCGGCAATCTGACGGCCGAAAACCCGTGGTCCTTTTCAAGGCCGGACGGACCCGGGCCGGGGCCAGGGCCGTGGTTTCCCACACGGCCTCCATGAGCGGGGAATCGGCCATGTGGGAGGCGGTCTGCCGGCAGTTCGGCGTGGTGGGCGTCCATTCCATTCAGGAAATGGCGGACGTGCTCCTGGCGTTTCAGTTTCTTCGCCCCTCATCGGGCAACCGGGTGCTGGTCATGGGCGGCGGCGGCGGCGGGAGCGTGGCCGCGGCCGACCTGTGCGAACTGGCGGGGTTCGAGGTCCCTCCCCTGCCCCCGGAAATGAGGGAGGAAATCCGGTCTTTCGCCCCGGATGTCTGGTCGCTCATCACCAATCCCATGGACGGTTCCGTTATGGGCGGCCTGGAGATCCTGGTCCGCGCCTTTCAAACGGGCGCCAAGTGGGACGGCGTGGACCTCCTCATCGGAAACACGAGCGCCGTGTGGCTCCTGGACAGCCCGCAGCTGGCGGCGCGTCACGAATTGAGCAGCCGGTTTCTGGTAGACCTCGCCCGGGAATCCGAAAAGCCGATGGCGATATTTGTCAACGCCGGAGACACGCGCACCCCCTGGCGGGTGGACGCCGCGGCAAAGGCCATGGATATGTGCCGCGAAGCGGGCGTCCCCGCATATCCGAACGCCCGCAGGGCCGTGAACGCCATGGCAAAAGTCACCGGCTATTTCAGGAGGATTCGGCAAGGCAGGTAAAGATTCGGGCCCATAGGACCCGGCTTCGCTAAAGGATAGCTCCGCCGCGGCAGGCCCGGCTTTTAGGCCGCCCCCTATACATTGAATATTGAACATTGAGTTATTGAAGATTTATGGATGTGCTGCTACGCAGCGCCACAACTAATTTTCAATTTTCAATCTTCAATTCTCAATTTCTTTGCTGTCCTGTAAGTGATGCATTCATTTGGTGTCGGGTGTCAGGTGTCAGGAAGGGATTTGTTTGAAGCAGACGCTGGAAAATTAATTGGGGCAGTACCAGCAGCAACACACAGCGGCGTTGAAGTGTATTATTCGTACTGACACCTGTCGAAGATCCCGCCGTGCGGGAGAGGACCAGGTTCTGCCATTGAAATAAACGCCTATCCGACCACCGGAGCCAATGTTCCGCCTCGAACGGGACATGTTTCGGGTCCTGAAGCATCAAGCGGAGGCCACTCATGAACATGGAAAGCATTTCCAACGGGTTAAGCGATTACGTCGATAATATCAGCAGCATCGGAACGGAATTGGGACCCATGGCCGTCAAGGCCATGATCCTCCTCGTGATCGTCCTTCTCCTGGTGAAATACCTGGGGAAATTTGTATCCAAGGTCCTGGTGATGGTGGGCATGCCCGAGCGCCGGGCGGCCTACTCCGTCACCATGCTGCACATCCTGGTCCTGATCGTCGGCGCCCTGGTCGTCCTCAATCTGGTGGGCTTTCCCGGGGCACTGCTCTTCAGGATTGTGATGATCATTATCATGATAACTATTGCCTCCTACATCATCACCAAGCCCTATCTGCCGCGTCTGCCCTTTAAGAAAGGGGACATCGTCAAGCAGGGGGAATCCATGGGGATCGTGGACGCGATCACCGTCATGCACACGCGCATCCGGACCTTCGACGGGAAGATGATCTACATCCCCAACCACAAGGTCATGAACGACCCGGTGACCAACTCCAGCGCCCGGCCCAACCGCCGGGTCATCATCGATTTTTTCATCCCCTACCATGAGGACGTGGAAAAGGCGAAAGAGGTGGTGGGCACCATCCTGAAGGAAGACGAGCGGATCCTGGAAAAGCCGGCGCCCCGGGTCGTGATCGCCAAATTTACGCCCGATTACATGGAAATGCAGGCCCGTTTCTGGGTGGTTCGAAAGCATGCCCTTGTCAGCCGCTGGGACTTGAACGCCAAGATCAAGGCCAGGTTTGACGAAGAAGGCATCGCCATGGCCGCGCCCCGTCTGGAGATCACCAGCCATCCGGGCCCATAGAGCCCACTATTGAAACCGCCTCGGATGGGGTTTTGCATTCATTTTAGACCGCGTCGCTACAACTGTGACTCAATGGGGAGCAGGCTCATGAAGCCGATGCCCAATCGTCGCCAGAAGCCGGTATGGGGATCTACCGTGTAGACGACGGGTTTTCCCGCCTCCAGGCCGTGCCAGAGAATTCGCTCGT
>JAFDKD010000252.1 GCA_019307165.1 Deltaproteobacteria bacterium
CGGGCAGCAGGATGCCCACCAGCATGGCCGAAAAAACGACCCCCATCAAAATAATATCGTTCAGGTGAAACATGTTTATGTCTGTCCTCTTGGTGTGAGATCAATGCGTATTGCATGCAGTATGCATTTAAAAAAAATATTTTTGCTTGTAATTTAGAGAAAAATGTCCTAGAATTTCTCCCGTCTTAACATGGCATATCCCTTTTAAAGCACTGGAGGATAATGAAAATGCCATCTTTACAGATTCGGGATCTGCCGGAGCCCTTGTACAGGAAATTGCAGGAAGAAGCCAGGAAAGAGCGCAGAAGTTTTTCCCAGCAGGCGGTTGTTACGCTTGCGAGAGGCTTGGGCATCCCAACCAGCCGGAAGGAACGACGCAGAGACCTGATCGAAAAGATCAGGCTGAATCCGGTGATCAAACACGGCGGTGATTTCCCGGACCCGGCGGCGTTGATCCGTGAGGACAGGGAAAGATGATTGTCGTCATCGACACCAGCGCTGCCGTGGAGATCGTGCTTCAGAGGAGCCCGGCCGGTGGCCTGAACCGAAAGGTCGAGACCGCCGATTGGGTCATCGCACCGATGCTCTTCATTTGCGAGGTCACCAACGTGTTTTGGAAGTATCACCGTTTCAAGAATATGCCGATGGAGGAATGCGAATCCGGCATCGACCTGTGTATCGGACTGGTGGATACTTATTTCAAAGAAAGCGATCTGTACCAGGAGGCCTTTCAAATGGCATGCATGGCAGGTCGGCCGGTTTACGACATGTACTTCCTGGTGCTGGCGCGTAGAAATAATGCCCGACTTCTCACGACGGACAGGGGGTTAACGGATGTTGCGCGGGAGCATGCCATTCGAGTTGCATAAATGCCAAGAAGTAGAAGGTCGAAGGGGAACAACTAATAACGATTAAACCGCTTTCAGATTTTCATTCCTGACACCCGACACCTGAAACCTGTCGAAGATCCCGCCGTTGTCGGATGGGGAAACCTATCATACCTCACGGCAACCGTTTCAGAAATTCCAGCACCGCCTTCTGGGCCCGGTCCTGGGCGGTACGAAAGTCCCACCGGGATTTGTCCCGGTCCCCGGCAGCGTTGCTGATGCCACGGACTTCGGCAACGGGGATGCCGAACCGTCTCCCGGCCAGGGCCAGGGCATAGCCTTCCATGTTTTCGGCAACGGCACGGAAATGGCGCGTTCGGGCTGCGGCCTGCTCGGGCCCGGCCGGTATGCCCATCACGGTCAGGACCCTGCCGCAGTGTACGGGGGCGACGGCGGCAGCCGCCTCGGTAAGGTTTCTTACGGCCGATGGGTCCAGCGCGATTTCCTGTGGCACCGATGCCGGCCTCGCGAATGGCGCCCAGTTCCGCCAGTATTTCCGTTTCCGCCGTGACCAGGTCTCCCACGGCAAGACCCGATTCGGGCAGGGCGCCGGCCGAACCGACCATGAGGGCCATGCCCGGCCGTTCCAGGGTAAAAAATACGCCCAGGGCCAGGGCTGCGGAGGCCGGGCCGATGCCCACCACACCCAGCCGGACGGGCTGTGACCCCATTTTCCCCATATAATAAGAATACCCCGCCGCATGCCCTTGACGGCGGGCGTTCAATCGATCCTTGAGCAGGTTCAACTCCGCTTTCAGCGCCGCTGTGATCCAGATGGTCATGGACCTCCTCCCGTTTTAAGGTTCAAGGTTCAGGGTTCAGGGAAAACAATGCTAACTGGATTCGGTATGTCAACATCTTGCCTTATTAAATTCTCAATTCCAAATTCTAAATTTCCTTTCCCTTCGACATTCCTTGTTCGATATTCGTTATTCGATATTCTCTCTCTTCAGTCCTCCCGTCCCAATTTCGACTTCCGAAATCCCCTCCCACCTACTACCTTCTACCTAACTCTCTCTTGACTTGCAAAGTGCCGGGGGCTATTTTTTTCAGCATGCAAACCGATTGAGAGCGGCTAACCGTACATGACGTTCGAAAACTCGCCGATCCCTAAAATCGAGCCCGACCCCGGGAGGAGGAATATGGCCAACATTCTGGTGCTTGACGACGAAAAGGATGCATGCGAACTGATTGACAGAATACTGTCATCCAGCCACAAGGTGATAACGTTCACCGAAGAGCGCGAGGCGATCGCATATGCCGAGAACAACCCTGTGGATCTGGCCATTCTGGACATCAAACTGAAAACCATGTCCGGGGTGGATGTGCTGGCCGCATTGAAAGCGCACGCACCGTCCATCAAGGCCATCATGCTCACGGGATATCCGACCGTGGAAACCGCCCGCCAGGCCATTACCCTGGGCGCCGATGAATATCTGGTCAAGCCCATCGACATCGACGAGTTGGAGGCCAAGGTGAAGACCGTCCTGACCGCGAAAAAGAAAAAAGCCAAGAAACCCATTCACCTGGACTGAAACCCGGCCGGCCCATGAAGTTCGCAAGCGATCCCAAAATCCCTGCTTTTGTGTCATCCCGGAGGTCAAAGCCATGGCTCACCGCACGTTAGCCTCGGACAGGGCGAAAATATACAAGCTTCTTTCCTTTATTTACCATGATGAGGTCCAGCCCGGTTTTGCGGCGAAAATGGCCTCTCCCGACTTTCAGCAAGCGCTGGAATGTTTTTTGGCCGAAAGCCCGCTGAACGACCTGAACGCGGGTTTGCTGAAAATGGCCGAATACTTCAAAGGGCAAGACCCGGCCGAAACGCACAAGGCCCTTCAGTACGAATACGCCGACAGCTTTCTGAACGCCGGCGCAAACCCGGTGTTTCCCTATGAGTCCGTGTACGTGAGCCGCGAGCCGGTGGTCATGGGTGGGCCGGTTTTTGAAGTCCGCACGGCCTATCGCAAGGCCGGGGTCCATAAATCGGACGCTTTCAAGGATCTGGACGATCACATTGCCGTGGAGTTGGAATTTCTGCGGCATCTGCTGGAACAAATCGCGTGGGACCCGGACGGCGCCGCGGATAAGCGGAAGGAACACATTGCGTTTTTGAGAGATCACTTAATGGGCTGGGGCATCGAGTTCTGTGCGGTGTTGTCCAGCAGCGCCGTGTCATCCTTTTACAAGGGGCTCGCCGAATTTACCATGGCTTTTCTGTTCAACGAGCGCATGCTGGCCCTGGGCGAGCAGGCCGGAAAAGAGCCCGACGTCGCGCTCGCGCGGTGTTTCGAGCAACTGGCGGCGCTCGTGGATAAGCTGGATCTGCCGGAAGGGTACCTGACCCTGTCCGAGGGACTTAAAGAGGCGAAAAAAGAAAAGGAGATCCCCACCCACTGCTACATCTGCGGCGCGCTTTGCGGCCAGACGGCCAAGGTGAAAGACAACGTTATCGTATCCCTCAAGGGGCTTCCGGGCGATCCCAAGGGCGCGGGGCGCCTGTGTCCCAAAGGCGCTGCGGCGGTCAGCCAGGTATACAGCGCCTACAGGCTGAAGACGCCGTTGATCAAGGAAAACGGAAGGTTCCGAAAGGCGTCGTGGGACGAGGCCCTGGATCTGGCGGCCGGGCGCCTGGCGGATCTGGACCCGTCAAAAGTGGGCTACATGAGGGGAAACGACTGGAACAACTGGCTTCATGAGGCCCTGTTCGACTATTACGGCGCCGTGAAGACCACCCATCGTCCCATGTGCGACAATGCCAACCGCATCGCCAACGAGCACAATCTCAACGACAAGCGCCCCTGGATTCACTACGGCGATTCGGACTACATTATCTTGTTCGGCAACAACGATCTGGCCACCAGCTACGGCCAGCGCAAGACGGCCATGCTGAGGGCGGCCCTGGACAGGGGAGCCAAGCTGGTGGTTTTCGACCCTCGGCGGTCGGAAACGGCGGCCGCGGCCACCGAATGGGTCCCTCTGAAGCCTGGGACCGACGGCGCGGTGGCCATGGCCATGTGTTACGTCATTGTGACGCGCCGGCTGTATAATGAACAGTTCGTCGAAAATTGGACCCATGGGTTCGAAGATTTCCGCAGGCGTCTGCTGGGAGAGGAAGACGGCGCGGCCAGGACGCCCGAATGGGCCGAGGATGTCAGCGGCGTGCCGGCGCGCACCATCGAAAGACTGGCCGAGGAACTGGCCGTGGCAGAGAACAAGGGCGTGATGAGTTGGACCGGGGTGGCTCAGACCCCCAACGGCATGTACGGCACACAGGCGTTGCAGGCATTGAACGGCCTGCTGGGCACCTTCGACGCCCCGGGGGGGCCGAGCCTGCCCTTCAAGCGAAAGCTGGGCAGCGCCTGGGGCGAAGGCCAGATAAAGCCGCCCGGAAACGCGCCAAAGGAAAAATTGAATAAACTGGGTATGTGGAGCGGCTGGGCCCCCGCTCATTTTCCGGCCGATGTTGCGGCAGGAAAAATCGTGGCGGTGGTCAATTATTTCGGGGACCCCGTTTTGTCCTGGGGCAACCAGGAGGCGACTGCCGGGGCCTTTGAATCGCTCGATTTTTCAGTGTCCATCGACGCGTTCATGGGAAATACGGCCCTGCTTTCCCAGGTTGTCCTGCCGGATGCCACCTACCTGGAGCAGGGACAGATCAAGGCGGACTGGCTTTACGATGCCTGCATCAGTTGCTGGCAGGAGGTGGTGCCGCCCCTATACGATTCACGCGCCAGCTGGGACATTTTTATGGAATTGGCCAAACGCATGAACATGGCCGAATACTTTCCCTGGGCCGATCTGGAGGAGGCCCAGCGCAATCAGTTGAAGGGGACCCCCTGGTCCCTCGACGAACTCAAGGAAAAGGGATTCATCATCACGGACGAGCATGAGTTCCTCAAGTATGAAAAATGGGGGGGCTTCAATCCCCCGGAGGGTTACGGGTCGTCGGGTAAGACCAAGACCGGAAAATACAATTTCAAGAACCCCGTGGCCGAGGAAAAAGGCCTCGATCCCCTGCCCGACTACAAGCCGCCCGATGCCGATCTGGCCCCGGATGAAGCGTACCCTCTCATTTTCGGGAACTTCAGGCTTTTCGAGCATGAACACTCTTCCACCTTCAGCAATGTCCAACTCATGAAACTGGCGGGGAAAAACCCCCTGTGGATCAATCCGGTTGACGCGGCACAGCGTGACATCCATGACGGCGATTCGGTAACCGTCCGCAGTCCCTGGGGCGCCCTGGTCCTCCCGGTGCGCGTGACCTGGCATGTCTGTCGGGGGGCCGTGGCATCGGCCGGCGGTTTCGGGCACAAAAGAGGCATGGAAGGAGATCCCAAATACCCCCAGTTCGGCGGCGTCAACACCCCGGGTTGCCTGATACCGCCGAACGTATCCGAGCCTATGGGGGGGACGAGCCTGTTGAAATATGTCAAGGTTCAGGTGCAAAAGGCGGAATAGGGGATGTTGATGGGGGGAGAGGAAGGCCTTTGTCAAAAAGCGAATATCGAACACCGAATATTCAAGATGTCGCAAAACTAACGAACGAGAGTAGTCAGTGCCATGCTGAATAATCCATCCCACCCCTCGTCAAACCCTGCCGTTTTGAAGGGCGGCGGGCTGTTTCCGGTGCTGTTCCTGTGCCTCCTGTTTTTTCCGGAGCCGGTCCAGGCGGTCCAGACCCATGGTGCGCCCGAGGGGCTCTACGCCCACCAGATGGGCCACGCCGCCTTTTTCGCGGCCATGATCTATATCTGGTTCAGGACCCGGAGCCGGAATGGACCCGGTTGGCGGCTTATCCGTCTTTCCTTTGTCTTCTTCGCCCTTTGGAACATTAACGCTTTCCTGGCCCACGCCATCGAGGCTTCTCTTGCCGCCAATCAATTTGTAGGGGATTCGCAAGGCCTGGCGGCGTTTTTCCTCCCTCGCTCCGGTATGGACATCTACTTCTATTTTGCCAAGATGGACCACCTGCTTTGCGCCCCGGCCGCGTTGCTGCTCGGCCTGGGCCTGAGAAGGCTGCGCCGGTCCGATCCGCAGGCGGCACATGGATCTTAGACTCCCTTTGACCTATGTGACCTGGGTAGACACCGTGGGGTCCGCGCTCATGCTGGCCCTCGCGGTCTGGGTGTTCTACGAAGCCATCGCCATGCGCCGGCGCAGTTTCATGCACCAGTACCTGTTTCTTCTTTCCTGCACCCTGGGCGCATTTGCCGTCAGCCGGGCCCTGGGCCATATGCTGCGCAATTTCCTCCAGCACGCGGGCGAATCTAAACTCTGGGAATCGCTGAGCCCGATCAGCGGGGGCGTCAACACCCTGATTTTCGCCATCATCGCCTCCCTTTCCATATATTACGGCATTTTCCGTAATGTGCAGGAGCAGCGGGATCGAGACAGGGAGGGCCATCTCAAGGAATTGCAGCACGCTCGCGATTTTCTTCAAAAAGTCATCGACAGCCTGGACACCCAGTTGGTGGTGATCGACCGGTCCCGTCGGATCGTCACGTTCAACGAGAAGGTGCTGAAGGACTATCGGCTTGCCCGAGAAGACATCCTGGACAAGCCATGCCACCAGGTCCTTCACCGCTTCTGCGACACGGTGAACGATTGCCGGAATGATGAAACGCCGGAGCATCTTTGCTCGTGGAAGCGGGTGTTAAAAGAGAGAGGACCCGTTGTGACGACCCACGTGCACCGCTATCCGGGCATGCCCGAGCCCCGCACCATGGAGATATCCGCGCTTCCCGTGTTTGGGGACAATGGCGAGGTGGAATTCATTATCGAGGCCCTGAAGGATGTCACCGATCAGGTGAAAATGCAGGAAATGGCGTTGTCCCACGAAAGGCTGGGCGT